>NZ_CAPF01000016.1:0-36323 GCF_000321165.1 Enorma timonensis | reverse complement strand
CGCCCGCGCCCGCGGCATGCGCGCGGTCGCCGTCACCTTCGACCCCGACCCCGACACGGTCGTCGCGCCGCGCCCGGCGGCGAAGCTCACCGCCCGCGCGGACCGCCTCGCCCTGCTCGCCGCCTCGGGTGTGGACGCGGTGCTCGTCATCCCCTTTACGCGCGCGCTCTCGCGCCTCGACCACGCCGCGTTCTTCACGGACGTCCTCTTCGCCTGCTGCGACGTGCGCGCCGTCCACGTGGGGAGCGATTTTCGCCTGGGGCGCGGCGGCGCCTCGACGGTCGCGGTCATGCGGGGCTGGTGCGCCGAGCGGGGCATCGAGCTCTTCGGCCACGAGCTGCTCCGCAGCGGCGACGAGGTCGTTTCCGCTTCGAACATCCGCGCGCACCTCGCCGCGGGCGAGCTCGATGCCGCCGCGCGCGAGCTCGGCCGCCGCTACCTGCTGCGCGGGACGGTGGTGCACGGGCGCGGCGAGGGGGCGGGCATGGGCTTTCCCACCGCGAACATCGCCTACGACCCCGTCCTCCAGGTGCCCGCCGAGGGCGTGTACGGGGGCATCGCGCTCGTGGGCGACGCCGCCTGGCCTGCTGCGGTGAACGTCGGGGTTCCCCCCATGTTCGCCGATAACGCCGCCTCGGCCGCCCTGGAGGCGAATCTCATCGGGTTTTCCGGCGACATCTACGGCGGCGCCATCTCGATCGCGTTCGCCCGCCGGCTGCGCGGGCTCGTGCGGTTCTCGACGCGCGACGAGCTTGTCCGCACGGTGCTCGATGATATCGATAGCGTGAAGCGGGAACTCGGTGAGGACGGGGTGGTGCTCGATGATCTCGGAGGAAGATAAGAACCGCGTCCGCGCCGCGACCGACCTCGTCACGCTCGTGCAGGAGACCGTGCCGCTCAAGCCGCGCGGCCAGGACCTGTGGGGCTGCTGCCCGTTCCATGGCGAGAAGACCCCCTCGTTCCATGTGATCCCCGCTACGCAGGTGTGGCACTGCTTCGGCTGCGGCGAGGGCGGCGACTGCTTCACCTACGTCATGCGCCGCGAGAACCTGTCGTTTCCCGAGGCCGTCCGCTACCTCGCGGACCGCGCGGGCATCGAGCTTGAGGAAGAGGCGCACCAGGCGCGCCGCGGCACCAGGCGCTCCCGGATCATCGACGTCTGCGAGGAGACCTCGAACTTCTACCATATGCAGCTCATGCGCGGCCGGGATGGGCGTCCACGCTCGTATTTCTCGTCGCGCCACATGGGCTCGGACGTCTGCCGGAAGTACCGGCTCGGGTACGCGCCGGGGAGGGGGGCGCTCGTCGCGCACCTCAGCGCGCAGGGCTTCACCGCGCAGGAGATGATCGACGCGAACGTCGCCGTGCGCCGCAACGGCGGCAACCTGGCCGACCGCTTCTACGAGCGCGTGATGTTCCCTATCTTCGATGAGCGGGGCTCGTGCGTCGCGTTCGGCGGGCGCATCATGGGCGACGGCCAGCCGAAGTACCTCAACACGGCCGAGACCGCCGTCTTCCATAAGAAGAAGAACCTCTACGCGTTCAACTGGGCGAAGGAGCATATCGTCGCCGAGGCGCAGGCCGTCGTGGTCGAGGGCTACACGGATGCCATCGCCTGCCACGAGGCGGGGATCGGCAACGTGGTGGCCACGCTCGGCACCGCGCTCACCGAATACCACGTGAAGACGCTCTCGCGCTTCGCCAAGCAGATCGTCTACCTCTTCGACGGAGACGCCGCGGGCCAGAAGGCGGCGGAGCGCGCGATCCAGTTCATCGAGCAGAGCACCGTCGACCTGCGCTGCGTCGTGCTCCCGGATGGCATGGACCCCATGGAGTTCATCACCGCGCGGGGCGGTGACGCGCTGCGGACGCTCCTCGCTGAGGCCGAGCCCCTCATGGACTTCGTCTTCCGCAAGCTCGAGGAGCGCAGCGACACCGCCACGCCCGGCGGCCGCGCGGCGGCGCTCGACGAGGCCTGCCGGCTCATCTACCCGCTCCGCGCGAGCTACCTCGTCGATTCCTACTACATGCAGATTGCCGACCTGCTCGGGCTCGACGCCGAGACCGTGCGCTCGGCGGCGCAGCGCGTCTTCCGCACTGTGCAGGGGGAGGAGGCGACGGCGCGCCGGCGCGAGCAGATGCGCGACGCGGCGCGCGGGCAGCGTACGGGTGCCGCCCGGGGCGCGGGCGAGCCCGCTGCCGCGTACGGCGACGAGGCGGACGAGGTGCCCTACGACTACATCCCGGACGATGCGCGCGGCTTCGACGATGCCCCCGCTCCGGCACAGGCCGGCGATCCGGGCACGGGAGCCGCCCCCGCCGCCCCCGTGGTGCTCACCGACCTCGAGCGCCGGGCGCTCGCCTGCGAGCGCGAGCTGCTCACGCTGCTCACGAGCTCGCCGGACGCCTTCCGACCCTTCGCCGAGCGCATCACCGAGATCGACTGGATCGACCCGCGCCACGAATCGATCGCGTGGGCGGTGCTCGCCACGCCCGCGGGGACGTCGGCCGCCGACGCCATGCAGGCCGTCCTCGCCGTGTGCCCCGAGGCGCCGCAGCTCGTGTCGGGCGGCCTCGTGTCCTCCACGAGCACGCACCCGACCGACGTGACGATCGAGTTCCTCGTGAACACGCTCGAGCTCTACACCGTGCAGCGCCGCCTCCGTGCGGTGCAGGCGCGCCTGCGCCAGGATCGCTCCCTCGACCGCGCCCAGCGCCGGGAGCTCACCATCCAGGCGACGCGGTTCGCCGCGCGCCAGCGCGAGCTGCAGAAGGCCGTCAGCGGCATCGCCGACCCCTTCGCGAGCGCCTGATGGCGCCCGCGGGCGCCGCGTGGATTTGTCGAAAGCCGGGCGAATAATTTTCCCTGCTACATATTCCCACGTACTGGGTATAGAGAGCTGTGTTAAAGTAATGAGTCCCGTGGACTGAGGAAGGGAGCTTTTGTGCCGAAGAAGACCGAGAAGAAGGATACCGGGCTCGATGCGTATATCAACACGCTCGTGGACAAGGCCTCGGTGTCCGGGTCTGTTTCCGAGGACGAGATCCAGATCGTCCTGAAGGACGTCAACATCGACGACGCACAGCTTACCTCTATCTATCGCTCGCTCCGTGATCGCGGCATCGAGGTGGTCTCCCAGGGGGAGGCCGATGACGACCTGTCGCTCGGCACCGACGGCGTCGGCGGCTCCGACGACGATGACCTCGGCGTCGACGACCTCGATGGCGAGCTGGATGACGAGAGCATCGAGGACCACGACATCAAGGTCGCCAAGATCGCCGAGTCCGAGATGGGTTCCGCGCGCAAGAAGAAGCCGCGCGCCCGCACGTCGCGCTCGCGTTCCCGCGTGCGCGGCATCGATGCTTCGACCGTCATGCTCACCGGCGACCCGGTGCGCATGTACCTCAAGGAGATCGGCAAGGTCGACCTGCTGACCGCTGCGGACGAGGTCGACCTGGCCATGAAGATCGAGGCCGGCCTCGACGCGACCGAGAAGCTCGAGGCCGCCGATCGCGGCGAGCTCGAGCTCACGCGCGCCGAGATGCGCCGCCTCACCCGCGTGGAGCAGGTGGGTCTCGACGCCAAGCAGGCGCTCATCAGCGCGAACCTGCGCCTCGTCGTCTCCATCGCCAAGCGCTACGTGGGGCGCGGCATGCTGTTCCTGGACCTCATCCAGGAGGGCAACCTCGGCCTCATCCGCGCGGTGGAGAAGTTCGACTACGAGAAGGGCTTCAAGTTCTCCACGTACGCCACGTGGTGGATCCGCCAGGCCATCACCCGCGCCATCGCCGACCAGGCGCGCACCATCCGCATTCCGGTGCACATGGTCGAGACCATCAACAAGCTCGTGCGCGTCCAGCGCCAGCTGCTGCAGGACCTCGGCCGCGACCCGACCCCCGAGGAGATCGGCGAGGAGATGGGCATCAGCGCCGACCGCGTGCGCGAGATCCAGAAGATCTCGCAGGAGCCCGTCTCGCTCGAGACCCCCATCGGCGAGGAGGAGGATTCCCAGCTCGGCGACTTCATCGAGGACTCCCAGGCGGTCGTCCCGCCCGATGCGGCGAGCTTCTCCATGCTCCAGGAGCAGCTCTCGCAGGTGCTCGACTCGCTTGCCGACCGCGAGCGCAAGGTCATCGAGCTCCGCTTCGGCCTTGTTGACGGCAACCCGCGCACCCTCGAGGAGGTCGGCCGCGTGTTCGGCGTGACGCGCGAGCGCATCCGCCAGATCGAGAGCAAGACGCTGGCGAAACTCCGCCATCCGAGCCGCTCGAGCAAGCTCAAGGACTACATCGAGATGTAGGCGGCGGCAGCCTTCCATACGCGCGTATCCGAGCGGTCCGGGCATCTGCGCCCGGGCCGCTCGTCGCTTCTGCGCCGCTCGCGTCCCGGTGGCAGGGAGGATCGGAGCGGCGTCGAGGCCCCGGTGGCCCTGACCGCGTGAACTTTTTTCAAAAAATCCCCTTGCCATCTGTCGAGAAGTTTGTATACTAAGTTCTGTTGCTTGCGAGCAGCCATTCCTCGGTAGCTCAATGGTAGAGCACGCGGCTGTTAACCGCGCTGTTGTAGGTTCGAGTCCTACCCGGGGAGCCATTGATTCCAAAAGACCCTGTCAGTCCCCCTGGCAGGGTCTTTTCATATCTGTGCGGCCCTCCGCCCGGCGCGCCGTCCCGTGCGCCAGATATGCAGGCATCAAGAATTTTGATTCACTTCGCACCGTCGCCGAGAACCCCGCCGGTGCCGGGGCGCTTCCGTGCTACACTAGGCTCGACCTTTAAACGTGGTACGAGATACCCGCAAGGAAGCACATAGCACCCAGCTCAGGGAGCGGGTTGTTCTTCGGGATGTCCGTGCCGCGCGGCGGTCGGGCATCTTTTTCTTTGCCTCGGCGGGGCGTATGCATCGCGGGGCATCGATGGAAGGAAGGAGTGCGATGGGCACGAAGCCTAAGGCGGTCATCATGGACGAGACCGCCATCAACCGCGCGATCACGCGCATCGCGCACGAGATCCTCGAGCGGAACGAGGGAACCGAGAACCTCGCGCTCGTGGGCATCGTGACGCGCGGCGACCTGCTTGCCAAGCAGCTCGTCGAGAAGATCGAGGAGATCGAGGGGGTGCGCGTGCCGCTCGGAAGCCTCGACATCAGCTTCTACCGCGACGACTACCTCACGAACCTCGCGCCCGAGATCCACGCCACGCACATCCCGTTCGACGTCGACGGCAAGCGCATCGTGCTCGTCGATGACGTCCTCTACACCGGCCGCACCATCCGCGCCGCGCTCGACGCGGTGATGGACCTCGGCCGCCCTGCCGCCATCGAGCTGGCCGTGCTCGTCGACCGCGGCCACCGCGAGCTCCCCATCTGCCCGGATTTCGTGGGCAAGAACGTTCCGTCTTCGCACGAGGAGAACGTGCGCCTGTATCTCAAGGAGGTCGACGGCCGTTCGTCCGTCGAGATTTTCGATGTGGAGCCCGGCGCCCGCGTGGGTTCCGCCCCGCTGGGAGGTGAGTAGGCTCATGGCGTTCAACCATAAGCACCTGATCGATATCACCGAGTACTCGGATACCGATATCATGACCATCCTCGAGACCGCCAAGGCGTTCTCCGAGGTGAACGAGCGCGCCATCAAGAAGGTGCCGACGCTCAAGGGCAAGACGATCGTGAACATGTTCAACGAGCCCTCGACGCGCACGCGCAGCTCCTTCGAGCTCGCCGAGAAGCGCCTCTCGGCCGACAGCCTGAACTTCGGCGGCTCCTCCACGAGCACGGTGAAGGGCGAGAGCCTCATCGACACCGTCATGACGCTCGACGCGTACAAGATCGACTGCATCGTCGTGCGCGACAAGCACGCGGGCGCCCCCTACATCATCACCCAGCACAGCCCCGCGGCCGTCATCGACGCCGGCGACGGCAAGCACGGCCACCCCACGCAGGCCCTGCTCGACCTCTATTCCATCTGGGAGCGCAAGGGCTCCTTCGAGGGGCTTAAGGTGGGCATCGTGGGCGACATCGCGCACTCCCGCGTGTGCGGCTCGCTCATCCCCGCGCTCAAGATCATGGGCGCTGAGGTCACGGTCGTGGCCCCGGGCACGCTCATCCCCGCCGCGCCCGAGGTGCTCGGCGCCGACCGCGTGAGCTATAGCCTCGACGACGTCCTGCCCGAGCTCGACGTGGTCTACATGCTGCGCATCCAGCGCGAGCGCCTGGAGGGCGCGCCCTTCCCGAGCCTGCGCGAGTACCACGAGCTCTTCGGCCTCACGAAGAAGCGCGAGCCGCTCATGAAGCCGGACGCGATCATCTGCCACCCCGGTCCCATCAACCGCGGCGTGGAGTTCGATTCCTACATGGCGGACCACCCCGAGCGGTCCGTGATCCTCGACCAGGTGTACGCAGGCATCTGCGTGCGCATGGCTGCCCTGTACCTGCTGCTTGGAGGTGCCGACAATGGCCTTTCTGCTTAAGAGCGCGCACGTCGTCGACCCGGTCGCGGGCATCGACGGCGTCGTTGACGTGAAGATCGACGGCGACAAGATCGCCGAGGTGGGCGAGAACCTCTCTGCCGAGGGCTGCGAGGTCATCGACCTTGCGGGCAAGGTGCTCGTCCCCGGCCTCGTGGACATGCACGTGCACCTGCGCGAGCCCGGCTACGAGCACAAGGGCACCATCGAGAGCGAGACCCGCGCCGCCGCGAAGGGCGGCTTCACGGGCGTGTGCTCCATGCCCAACACCGACCCCGTGACCGATAACGGCACGGTCGTCGAGTACGTGAAGTCCGTCGCCGCCCGCGAGGGGCACTGCCGCGTGTACCCCTCGGGCGCCTGCTCCAAGGGCCTCAAGGGCGAGATCATCGCCGAGATGGGCGACATGGTGGCGCACGGCGCCGTCGCCTTCACCGACGACGGCCGCGGCGTCCAGGGCGCCGGCATGATGCGCCGCTGCATGGACTACGGCAAGATGTTCGGCAAGGTGTTCATGAGCCACTGCCAGGACGAGGACCTCGTGGGCGACGGCCAGGTGAACGAGGGCGTCGTGTCCACGCGCCTGGGACTGCTCGGCTGGCCGGCGGAGGGCGAGGAGATCCAGATCGCCCGCGACATCGCGCTCGCGCGCCTCACGGGGGCGAAGCTCCACATCCAGCACATCTCCACCGCGCGCGGCCTCGAGCTCGTGCGCGCCGCCAAGGCCGAGGGGCTCGACGTGACCTGCGAGGCCACGCCGCACCACCTCTTCCTCACCGAGGACGCGCTCGACGGCACGTACGACACGCGCCTCAAGATGAACCCGCCGCTGCGCACCGCCGCGGACGCCGAGGCGCTCATCGCCGGCGTCGTCGACGGCACCGTGGACGCCATCGCGACCGACCACGCGCCCCATGCCGCCTGGGAGAAGGCGCGCGAGTTCGAGCTCGCCCCCTTCGGCACCACGGGCATCGAGTGCGCGCTCGGCCTCGTGCTCACCAAGCTCGTGGAGGCGGGCACCATCGACTACGCCCGCATGGTCGAGCTCATGAGCGTGAACCCGCGCCGCATCCTGGGCGTCGAGCCCGCGAGCATTGCCGCTGGCTCCGTCGCCGACATCACGGTCTTCGACCCCGCGGCGACCTGGACGGTCGGCGCGGACGGCTACGAGTCCAAGGCCGACAACTGCGCGTTCGAGGGCGTCGAGCTCACCGGCCGCGCGACCGACGTCTTTGTGGGCGGCGTGCGCACGCTCGCCGACGGCGTCGTGTGCTAGCACGTTCCGTGCGATAATCACAGGCAGGCGCGGCCGGGATGCCGGTGGCGCCTGCCTTTTCGTCTCAGCGATGCGCCCCTGCGGCGCGGCTCCCCGCTACGCGAGGGGTAGCGCCCCGGCGTCGGGCGCATCGGGTAAGGAGGGTCTATGCCAACGCCTTCACCGGCTCGCATGCACGATTTCGAGGTCGTGTCGAACGAGCCGATCGCCCGCGACATCTACGCGCTCACCATCCGCGCGCCCAAGCTCGCCGCGGCGATCCGTCCCGGCCAGTTCGTGAACATCGCCGTTCCCGGCAACGCGATGAGCCTGCTGCGCGTGCCCTTGAGCTATGCCTCAGCGGACCCGGAGGCGGGCACCGTCGAGCTGTGGTACGCCGTGGTGGGCGACGGCACGCGCCGCCTGTCCCAGATGCCCGCGGGCAGCCGCTCCGACCTGCTCGGCCCCGGCGGCAAGGGTTGGTCGGTCCCTGAGGGCTGCGAGCGGGCGCTCCTCGTCGCGGGCGGCATCGGTGTGCCGCCGGTGCTCTGCCTGGCCTACGAGCTCGCCGCGCGCGGCATCGCCTTCGATGTGTGCCTCGGCGCCGCGACCGCGGAGACGCTCGTGGGGGAGCGTGAGTTCCGTGCGCTCGGCGCGGGCGAGGTGCGCGCGTGCACCGACGACGGCACGGCGGGCTACCACGGCTTCTGCACCGACCCGGCCGCCGAGCTCCTCGCGCAGGGCGGCTACGGGTACGTGGCCACGTGCGGCCCCGAGCCCATGATGGCGAAGGTCGCCGAGGCGGCCGCGCAGGCTCAGGTATACTGCGAGGCCTCGCTCGAGCGCATGATGAGCTGCGGCTTCGGCGCGTGCTCCACCTGCGCCGTCGAGACCGTGAACGGCATGAAGGGCGCCTGCATGTGCGGCCCCGTGTTCGATGCGAAGGAGGTCGTGTGGTAATGGGCGATGTCTCCATGGCCGTCGATTTCGCCGGCATCCCGCTCAAGAACCCCATCAACACCGCTGCCGGGACGTTTGGTCAGGGCTGGCAGTTCCAGAACTTCATGGACGTCTCCGAGCTCGGCGCCATCACCACGAAGGGGTGCGCCGCCGAGCCCTGGCCGGGCAACCCCAAGCCGCGCATGACCGAGGTCCCGGGCGGCATGATGAACTCCGTGGGCCTGCAGAACCCCGGCGTCCGCGCCTTCGCCGAGGAATCCGGCTCCTACCTCGCCGACCTCACGGCGAAGGGAACGGCCGTCATCTGCCAGGTCGCCGGCCACTCCGTGGAGGAGTACGTCGCGGCGCTCGAGCTCTTCGACGAGCTCTGCCCGTGGGCGGCTGCGTTCGAGCTCAACGTGAGCTGCCCGAACATCGCCTGCGGCGGGGCCGCCATGGGGTCGACCCCCGAGGGTGCCGCCGAGGTCATGCGCACCTGCCGCCCGGTCACCAAGAAGCCGCTCCTCGTGAAGATGGCGCCCGTGCGCCTGCCCGAGATCGCCCGCGCGCTCGAGGCCGAGGGCGCAGATGGCCTCACGGTCATCAACTCCATCCCCGGCATGGCGATCGACGTGCACACGCGCCGCTCCAAGCTCTCGCGCCCCACGGGCGGCCTCTCCGGCCCGCTCCTGCACCCCATCGCGGTGCGCATGGTCTGGGAGGTCTGCCAGGCGGTGGACATCCCCGTGTGCGGCGTGGGCGGCGTCATGACGGGCGAGGACGCGGCCGAGTTCATCCTCGCGGGCGCGACCTCCGTGGCCGTGGGCATGGCGAGCTTCGTCGACCCGGCGGCCTCCGCGCGCGTCCTGCACGAGCTCGAGGCCTGGGCGGCGTCCCAGGGTGTGAAGAGCATCACCGAGCTGATTGGAGCCTTCGAATGCTAGAGCAAGAGGCGCGCGAGCGCATCATCGTCGCCCTCGACTGCGGCCGGGAGGAGGCGCTCGCGCTCGCGCGGGCGCTCTCCGGGCACGCGCGCTGGCTCAAGGTGGGCATGACGCTCTACTACGCCGAGGGTCCCTCCATCGTGCGCGCCTTCCGCGACCTGGGGTTCAAGGTGTTCCTCGACCTCAAGTTCCACGACATCCCGCACCAGGTCCGCGGCGCCGCCCGCTCCGCGGCCCTCGCGGGCGCCGACCTGCTCTCCGTGCACGGCCTCGGTTCGGGCGCCATGCTCGCCGCCGCGCGCGAGGGCGTGGAGCAGGCTGCCGCCGAGACGGGAGGGGAGCGCGCCCGCCTCGTGGCGATCACCGTGCTCACGAGCATGGACGAGCAGGCGCTCGCCGAGGTCGGCATCACCTGCCCCATCCCCGAGGAGGCGGCGCGCCTGGCAGGGCTCGCCCGCGCGAACGGCATCGACGGCATCGTGTGCTCGCCGCGTGAGGCGGCCGCGATGCGTCAACTGTTGGGAGAGGATGCGCTCATCGTGACGCCGGGTGTGCGTCCCGCCGGCGCCGCGCTCGGCGACCAGAGCCGCGTGGCCACGCCCGCCGCGGCCATCGCCTCGGGCGCGAGCCATCTCGTCATCGGCAGGCCCATCACCGGCGCGAATGACGCTGTCGCCGCGTACGAGGCCATCGTGGAGGAGCTATCGGAATAGCCCTGGGGTGCCCCCCGAGCACCCTCTGAAGCTGGGGAATCTTCGCGGTCGTTCTGTGAATATGCAGGTCGCAGCCCCAAAGATTCCCCGTTGCACTTGAACTTTGCCACGGTATCGATTAACGTATCACGATGGTTAAACGCCTGCTCATGCACTGCATGAGGCGGCAACCGTTCTTTTGTCTGTATCAACCTTGAATGTAGGAGGTTCTAATGGCGCTTCCCCAGCTCACCGATGAGCAGCGCAAGGCCGCTCTCGAGAAGGCCGCCGCAGCCCGCCACGCCCGTGCCGAGCTTCGTGAGAAGATCAAGAAGGGCGAGGTCTCGCTCGAGTCCGTCCTCAACTCCGATGATCCCATCGCGTCCCGCATGAAGGTCTCCACCCTCATCGAGTCGCTCCCTGGCTACGGCAAGGCCAAGGCCGCCAAGATCATGGACGAGCTGGAGATCTCCGCTACCCGCCGCGTCCAGGGTCTCGGCGTCCGCCAGCGCGAGCAGCTGCTCGCCGCCCTCACCAAGTAAGTTGGGCGAAACGACGTCAAAGCTCTTCGTCGTCTCAGGGCCGTCAGGTGCCGGAAAGGGTACGCTCGTCGCGCGCGTCCGCGCCGAGCTCCCGGATCTGGGCCTGACGGTTTCCGCTACCACGCGCTCCCCGCGCGCGGGCGAGGTCGACGGGACGAGCTATTACTTCCTCACGCCCGATGAGTTCCAGCGCCGCGTCGACGCGGGCGAATTCATCGAGTGGGCGCACGTCCACGGCAACTGCTACGGTACGCTGAAAAGCGAGGTCGAGCGCAATCTGTCGGCAGGTTCCTCGCTCATCCTCGAGATCGATGTGCAGGGTGCCCTCCAGGTGCGCGAGCGCATGCCCGAGGCGGTGCTCATCTTCATCAAGCCCCCCTCGCTCGAGGTGCTCGCCGAGCGCCTGCGCGGCCGCGGGACCGAGACCGAGGATTCGCTGGCGCTGCGCCTGGCGAATGCCGAGCGCGAGCTCGCGCTCATCGATCGCTACGATGAGGTCGTCGTGAACGATGACCTCGATGAGGCGGTCGATGCGCTCATCGGTATCATCAAGAACCATGAAAGGAGCTGAGGCTCCATGTCCGTCATCAAGCCTCATATCGACGACCTGCTCGAGCAGACCGATAACAACCGGTTCCTTCTCGCGTCGCTGGCGTCCAAGCGCGCCTGCGACATCAACAACATGCTGCGCGGTCAGCATGCGCGCGTCCTCTCCGTCCAGGACGTCGATGACATCACCATCGCGCTCTCCGGCAAGGACGCCATCTCCATGGCCATGGAGGAGATCGCCGACGGCGACATCTCCTACGACCACGACAAGTTCGAGGCCGCCCTCGGCCATCAGCCCGCGGAGTACGAATCCGCCGGTTCCGTGGAATAGCGCATGGCGAGCCGCGTCTGCCTGGTCCACTACCACGAGGTCGGCCTCAAGGGGAAGAACCGGGCTCACTTCGAGCACATCCTCATCGATACCATCAAGGCGGCCTGTGCCGCCTTTTCCGTTGCGACCTGCGCGCGCATCTCCGGCCACATCCTCGTGACGTTCTCCGAGCCGGGCGATGCCGAGCGCGCGTTCCCCGTCATCTGCCGGGTGCCGGGCGTCGCGCGCGTCTCGCTCGCCTTCCATACCAACCGGGAGCCGGGCGAGTACTGCCGCGCCGCGATCCGCGCCCTCGGCGAGATAGACTCGTTCGAGAGCTTCAAGGTCGCGGCGAAGCGCTCGAACACCGACTACCCGCTCGGGTCGCTCGAGCTCAACGCGCAGGTGGGGGAGGCGCTCTGCGAGGCGTTCCCCGATAAGCGCGTCCAGATGCACAAGCCCGACGCCGTCGTGCACGTGCTCGTGGTGCAGGGGAGCGTGTACGTGTACGCCCGCTCCGAGCGCGGCGTGGGCGGCCTTCCCGTCGGCAGCGCCGGCAAGGTCGTGACCCTGCTCTCCTCGGGCATCGATTCGCCCGTCGCCACCTGGCTCCTCGCCCGCCGCGGCGCGGTGTGCGTGCCCGTGCACTTCTCCGGGCGCCCGCAGACGGCAGATACGAGCGAGTATCTCTGCCAGGACATCATCCGCGCCTATGCGCCCGCCATCCAGATCGGCCGCCTGTACGTGGTCCCGTTCGGCGACGCCCAGCGCCAGATCGCGCTCGCGTGCCCCACGAGCCTGCGCGTCATCATGTACCGCCGCGTGATGTACGCCGTGGCCGAGCGCATCGCGCGCCTCGAGGGCGCCAAGGCCATCGTCACGGGCGAGTCGCTCGGGCAGGTGGCCTCCCAGACGCTCGAGAACATCGCCGCGGTGAACGAGATGGTGTCCCTTCCCGTCCTGCGCCCGCTCATCGGCTCCGACAAGCAGGAGATCATCGAGCGCGCTCACGAGATAGGCACCTACGACATCTCCTGCGAGACGGCGCCCGACTGCTGCACGCTCTTCATGCCGCGCGCGCCCGAGACGCATGCGCGCCTCGAAGCGGTGTACGAGGCCTGGGATGCCTTCGGCCACGATGCGATGATCGACGAGCTCGTCGCATCCGTCGAGTACGTCGATTTCCCGAGCTCGTCGTACCGGCCGGGCAAGCCGGTGCGCGAGCGGCACGAGGTGCTCGCTCCGCGCGGGTGACCGACATCGAAGGTGCGATTTGACGGCGGCCGTCCCGCGCGCGAGCGCATGGGGCGGCCGCCGTTTTGCGTGCGCGGCGGCGCGGTGCCGTTGCCGGCTGGTGCGTCTCCATGCATATCGTCAGGTTCATGTGCGGGGTATCGCTCGGTAATCGTGCCATCTACCTGGTAATTCGCGCAAGCGCGCGCAGAAGCGGCCACATTCGGTGCATATCGGGTTGTGCGCGTGCCAGAATCCGGCAAGGTTTCTGCAAGGTCGTGCGGGAGAATCTGAGATTCGTGCGGCGGCGCGGCGCGGGCGATGTGATGATGCACCCAAGGGGGTGGTGCGTCATGGCGCAGATCGAGCGCACGGAGCGGGGCGGGCGCATCGCGCGGCGCGTGCGGACCCTGCTCGTGCACGGGGGCGTGGCGCGCGCGGTGCTCGCGCTCGTGCTCGCGGCCGTGGTGGCCATGGTATGGCTCGGCGTCGCGGGCGGTTCGGGCAGGTCGTTCGAGCTATCCACGGGCTCCGCCGACGGCACCGGCGCGGGCTCCTTGGAATCCGCGGAACAGCAGGGGGCGGTCGAGGAGGCGGGGGAGCAGAGCGGGGACACCGAGGACGGCGCTGTTTCCGCGCCGGAGCGCATCGTCATCGATGTCGGCGGGGCAGTGGCGCAGCCCGGCGTCGTCGAGCTTACGAGCGGCGCGCGCGTCGTCGATGCGATCGAGGCGGCGGGCGGCCTTGCAGACGATGCGGACTGCTCGTCCCTGAACCGGGCGCAGGTCCTCCAAGACGGGCAGAAGGTCTATGTTCCCCGCGCGGGCGAGGCCGTGCCTGCCGCGACGGGTTCGGGAACGGATGTCTCAGCGGGCGCAGGCGACGTTGGCGCACTCGTCAACATCAACACGGCGAGTTTGGAGGAGCTCGATGCGCTTCCCGGCGTGGGGCCTTCCACGGCGCAGGCCATCATCGACGATCGCGAGCAGAACGGCCCCTTCGCGAGCATCGAGGACCTCATGCGCGTCTCGGGCATCGGCGAGAAGAAGTACGCGAAGCTCGAGGCGCTGATCTGCATATGAGTCGGGTCGCCGCGCTCGAGGCCCCGCCGCGGCCGCACATCCCCGCTTCCATGGCGGCAGCGGCGGGGGCGCTGCTCTCGGCGTCCGCGGTGCTCGAATGCGGGTGGATGGAATTCAGCTCCGCGTATACCGAGGGCACGACGGCGGGCGGTCTCCCTGCGGGTGCGGTGGCCCTTGGCTTCGGCGTCATCGGCGCAGTCATCGCGATCGTTGCGGGGTGCGCGCTCGGGCGACGCGCGCGCCCGTCCTGGCGAAGCGGGAGCGCGTGCCTGGAAGGGCGCCGCGCTGCTGTGGCGTTCCTCGGGATCGGGTGCCTGATCGGGGCGTGTTCGGGCGCGTACGGCTGCATGAGCCGCGCGGCGGCCGCAGAGCGCATCCTGAGCGTACCGGCGAGCAGCTTCACGTTCGCGGTGCACGGCGACGGCCGCGCCGGGACCTACGGCGTGCGGCATGATGCGTACGTGTTCGAGGGGAAGACGCTCGTCGGCTGTGTCGAGCTCACGAGCGAGCGCGAGCTACCCGCGGGAACGAGGCTTCGCGCCGTTGGGCGCGTCGAAGCGCTCGAGGCGGACGCATGGGGGCGCTCCTCGTACCTTGAGGGCGCGGTGGCGGGGGTTCGCGTCGTGTCCGTGCTCGAGGGGGCGTATGTCCCCAGCCCGGTCGAGGCCGCCGGGCAAGCGCTCGGGGCGCGGCGCGGCTCACGTGCGGCGGCGGTCGCCGTGCTCATGGGGACGTATGTGCTCTTCACGGGATGCGCCGCCTCGGCGGTGCGCTCGTTCGCCATGGTCGCCTGCTCGCTGCTCGCAGGGCTCGGGGGCAGGCGTCCGCACGGTCTTTCCGGGCTCGCGCTGAGCGCGGTCGGGCTCTGCGCCCTTGACCCGGGCATCGCGTTCGACCTCGGGTTCCAGCTCTCCGCGGCGAGCGTGCTTTTCATCCAGCTCTTCAGTAGCTACCTGCGCTTTCGCCTCCAGCGCCTCGGGCTGCCCCGCGCGCTCGCGGAGGCGCTCGCGCTCACGCTCTGCGCGCAATGGGCGACGCTACCCATTGCGGTTCCCGTGTTCGGCAGCTGCTCGCTCGTGGCACCGCTCGCGAACATCGTGCTCGGCCCCGTCATGACGGCGCTCCTCGTCGCAGGGCTTGCGGCGACGCTCGCGGCCGTCGTGCTTCCGCCCCTGGTGGCGCTGCTCGCGCTTCCGGCGGCGCTCGCGCAGCTCGCCATCTTCCTTGCCGCGCTCTGCGCGTGCGTCCCGTATGCCTCGGTCGCGATGGACTCGGATGCCCGCGCCGCCGTCGCGCTCTACGCGCTCGCGGCGTTCGTCTATATCGCATGGTTGGGTATCCGCCGCGCGCACATCGCCTGCGCGCTCGCCGTCTGCGGCGTCCTCGCGGCGGCGCACGTGCTGCGTTGGGGCGTCTTCGCACCGCCCGCCATCACCGTCCTCGACGTCGGCCAGGCGGACGCGATCCTCATACGCGACGGCTCGAGCGCCGTGCTCGTCGATGCGGGGGTCGATGACGAAGTCGGGCGCGCGCTCGCCCGCAACAGCGTCATGCGGCTCGATGCCGTCGTCATCACGCATTGGGATGCGGACCATTGCGGGGGCCTCGATACCGTGCTCGATACGGTTCCCGTGGGAGCGCTCATCGTGGCCGAGGGCGCGGACGACTCCATGCCCGAGGACATCGCCGCGCTCGACCTCCCCGAGCTGCACGCCGTGTCCGCGGGCGACGGGTTCCGCGTCGGCCGCTTCGCCTGCACGGTGCTTTGGCCGGACGCGCCGGTGGACGGCCTCGATAACGAGGACTCCGTCGCGCTCGTCGTGGAGTACACCGGCGCCGGGGAGCGCTTGCGAGCGCTGCTGACGGGGGACACCGAGGTGGATGAGGAGCGCGCCTACGCCGCGGGCGCCGGGGACATCGATGTGCTCAAGCTCGGGCACCACGGCTCCGCGGAATCGGTCGACGCGGAGGTGCTCGGCATGCTCGAGCCCGAGTTCGCCGTCGCGAGCGCGGGGGAGGGGAACCGCTATGGGCATCCGAGCGACGCCTGCGTCTCCGCGCTCGATGCCGCCGACGTGGCCTTCCTCTGCACGAAGGATGTGGGCGACGTGACGATCGCGCCCGCATGCGGCGGCATCTCCGTCGCCGTCGGGCGCGCCCCGTGATAGAGTGGGAAGGCGGCCGGATGGCGGCCGCTGCCTGCAAGCGATCGAAGGAGCGAACCATGGCCTCAGCCAAGCTGCTACCCGCCTACCTCGTGGTCGGCCCCGACGAGGTCAAGCGCGCGGCCGCGCAGGACCGCCTCAAGGCGCAGCTCGAGGCGAGCGGGCTTGCGGCCTTCAACCTCGATGAGCGCGACATGACGAAGCCCCAGGAGCCCGACGAGGTCATCGCCTCGCTCAGCACCTATCCCATGGGCGCGGACTTCCGCCTCGTCATCCTGAGCGGGTGCGAGCACCTCCCCAAGGCCATGAGCGAGGCGCTCGTGTCCTACCTCGCGCACCCCGCGCCGGGCACGGTCTGCCTTATCGTGGCGGATTCCCTCGCGAAGAACACGCGGCTCTACAAGGCCGTGGCGAAGCTCGGCAAGCAGGCGGTCATCGATTGCTCCGCCAAGAAGCGCTGGGAGCTGCCCGCGTACGTGCAGGGCATGGCGGGCAGGCACGGCATCTCGATCACCCCCGCGGCCGCCGAGGAGCTCGTCGCGCGCTCGGGCGAGTCGACGCGCATGCTCGATACCCAGCTCAAGAAGCTCGCCGAGGTGCTCGGCGGCGGGACCATCGAGGTCGAGGACGTCGAGCGCTACGTCGCGCGCACGGCCGAGGCGAAGCCCTGGGACTTCCTCGACGCGGTGAGCGCCCGCGATGCGGCGCGCGCCCTCGAGCTCTACCGGCTGCTTCCGCCGAGAAGCGAGGTGCGCCTGTTCGCGCTGCTGCTCGGCCGCGTGCGCGAGCTCATCGTCGCGAAGGCGCTCGACGCCCGCGGCGCGGCGCGCGAGCTGGCCTCCACCCTCGGCGTACGGGACTGGCAGGTGAAGAACCATGTGCGATGGTCGCGTGCCTTCACCATGGACGAGCTCGTGGGGGCGCTGAGGAGCGCGGAGGACGTGGAGTGCGCGCTCAAGGGGTCGCGCGATTCCGAGACCGCCTTCATGGGCTGGGTGCTGTCGCTCACGAAATGATAAAATCCAGCCTGTCTGGATTTTATCAGTCCGCACGCGACCGAACATTTCCACAGCTTTACCACTTCACCTACCTGCACCGGCGTGGTACACTACCTGCTTGTGACCTCAATCGTGTCTCAGAGGCCTGATCAAATGGCGATAGATATCTAGGAACTCGAAAGGAACTCTGCAAGTGGCTAACATCAAATCGCAGAAGAAGCGCATCCGCACCGCTGAGAAGGCCCGCGTGCGCAACCGCGCTGTGCGCTCTGAGCTCAAGACGCTCGTCAAGCATGTTCGCGAGGCCGTGGAGCAGGGCGACGCCCAGGCCGCGCAGGCCGCTGCCAGCCGCGCCTACAAGCGCCTCGATCAGGCTGCCGCGAAGGGCATCATCCACAAGAACCAGGCTTCGAACCGCAAGTCCGGTGTGCAGAAGCTCGTGAACACCCTCAACTAGCCTCACATAGGCATCACGCGTGTTCGGAAGGGCCTCGTTCGAAGAACGGGGTCCTTCTTCATATCGGTACGCCCCGCACCGGCCGTTGCCCGCGCGCCGCGCCCGAAGCCTGCAGTTGTGAACGCGCCGATGCCATGCGATCCCCTCGCTCACCCTGTCGCGCCAATCCAGTACAATAACTCTCATGAATACGATTGATACCTCCCACATCCGCAACTTCTCGATCGTGGCGCACATCGACCACGGCAAGTCGACCATCTCGGACCGCATCCTCGAGCTCACGAACACCGTCGAGGAGCGCGATATGGAGGCGCAGCTGCTCGACACCATGGACATCGAGCGCGAGCGCGGCATCACCATCAAGTCGAACGCCGTGCGCGTGATGTACACGGCCGATGACGGCGATACCTACCAGTTCAACCTCATCGACACGCCCGGCCACGTGGACTTCACCTACGAGGTCTCGCGCTCGCTCGCCGCGTGCGAGGGCGCCGTGCTCGTCGTGGACGCCACGCAGGGCGTCGAGGCGCAGACGGTCTCGAACGCGAACCTCGCCATGAACGCCAACCTCGACATCGTGCCCGCGATCAACAAGATCGACCTGCCCTCGGCTCATCCCGAGGAGGTCAAGCTCGAGATCGAGGACGAGCTCGCCATCCCGGCCGACGACGCCGTGTGCGTCTCGGGCAAGACGGGCGAGGGCATCCACGATCTGCTCGAGGCCATCGTCTTCCTCATCTCGCCGCCCGAGGGCGACGCGTCCGCCCCGCTCAAGGCGCTCATCCTCGACTCGTATTTCGACGAGTACCGCGGCGTCGTGGCCACCGTGCGCATCTTCGACGGGAACATCAAGAAGGGCGACCAGCTGCGCATGATGCAAAACGGCGTCGACTTCCTCGTGGACGGCGTGGGCGTGAAGCGCCCGGCGGAGACCACGGTCGACGAGCTCACCGTGGGCGAGGTGGGCTTCGTGGTGACCGGCCTCAAGGATCCCGAGGCCGTGCACGTGGGCGAGACGCTCACCTACCGCGACCGTCCCTGCGCGGAGCCCCTCTCGGGGTACCGTGAGGCCAAGCCCATGGTGTACACGGGCATCTTCCCCATCGACAACAAGGACTACGAGAACCTCCGCGACGCCCTCGAGAAGCTGCACGTGAACGACCCCTCGCTCACCTGGAGCCCCGAGACCTCGGTGGCGCTCGGCTTCGGCTTCCGCGTGGGGTTCCTCGGCCTCCTGCACATGGAGGTCGTCAAAGAGCGCCTCGAGCGCGAGTTCGACCTCGACCTCATCGCCACGAGCCCTTCAGTGGACTACCACGTCTACAAGACGGACGGCGAGATGCTCTGCGTGCGCAGTCCCCAGGACCTGCCCGACGTGACGCGCATCGACCACATCGAGGAGCCCTACCTCAAGGCGAAGGTCATCGTGCCGCCCGAGTACACGGGCGCGGTCATGCAACTCGGCATCGAGCACCGCGGCATCATGACGGACATGATCCACCTCTCGAAGAAGTCGGTCGAGATGCGCTTCGACATCCCGCTCGCCGAGCTCATCCTGGACTTCTTCGACCAGCTTAAGAGCCGTACCAAGGGCTACGCGAGCTTGGACTACGAGTTCGCGGACTACCGCCCGAGCGACCTCGTGAAGCTCGACATCCTGCTCTCGGGCGACGAGGTGGACGCGCTCTCGTTCATCGTGCACCGCGACAAGGCCTACGGGCTCGCACGCGGCCTGTGCGACAAGCTCAAGGAGATCATCCCGCGCCAGCTCTTCGAGGTGCCCATCCAGGGTGCCATCGGCAACAAGATCATCGCGCGCTCCACCGTGAAGGCGCGCCGCAAGGACGTGCTCGCCAAGTGCTACGGCGGCGACATCTCGCGCAAGCGCAAGCTGCTCGAGAAGCAGAAGGAGGGCAAGAAGCGCATGAAGGCCATCGGCTCGGTCGAGGTGCCGCAGGAGGCCTTCCTCGCCATCCTGAAGGTGGAGGAGTAGCGCGGCGCGCACCGGGACAGGGGAGACATGTCGTTTTCAGATGAGCTGCGCTCGCGCCTCGAAGCTGAGCCCTTCCTCATGGCGCCCATGGCGGGCGTCACCGATGCGGCGTACCGCATCATGATGCGCCGGCACGGCGCCCCGCTCGCGTACAGCGAGATGGTGAGCGTCGCTGGCCTGCACTACGCGAGCGAGCACACCTGGGAGCTCGTGCTGCCCGCCGATGAGGAGCCGAGCATCGCGGTGCAGCTCTTCGGCAGCAAGCCCGACCAGTTCGCCGAGGCCGTGGAGGCCGTGGAGGAGCGCGTGGGCGACAAGCTCGCGCTCATCGACATCAACATGGCGTGCCCGGCGCGCAAGGTCATCACCAAGGGCGAGGGCTCGGCCCTCATGGAGCAGCCAGCGCTCGCGGCGGACATCGTGCGTGCGGCGGTCTCGCGCGCCCATGTGCCCGTGACGGCGAAGATCCGCATCGGCTTCGCCACTGGTGACCGGGTGGCGCCGGCCTTCGCGGAGCTCCTCGAGGACGCGGGGGCTGCCGCCGTGGCGGTGCACGGGCGGAGCGCGAGGCAGCTCTACACCGGCGAGGCCGACTGGTCCGTGATCGACGAGGTGGCGGCGCGCGTGTCGATCCCGGTGATCGGGTCGGGCGACGTGTTTACGGCCGAGGATGCGGTGCGCATGCTCTCCGAGACCGCGGCGAGCGGCGTGTTCATCGCGCGCGGGAGCTACGGCAACCCCTGGATCTTCGAGGATGCGCACTCGCTCGCCTTCGAGGGAGCGCCCGTGCCGGAGCGCTCGTACGCGGAGCGGCTCCGTGCCCTGCGCGAGCACCTCGCGCTCACGCACGAGCTCGTGCCCCGCGCCATGGCGCGCGCCCGCACGTACGCGACCTGGTACCTGAAGGGCATGCCGCACGCCGCCGCCTGGCGCGGCAAGGTCGTGCGCTGCGCGTCCTATGAGGAGTTCTGCGCCCTCGTGGACGAGATCGAGGCGGACGTGCACGCCGCCGAGGAGGCCATGCGCGCGCAAGCGGAGCGCGCCTCGGCGCCTGACCAGGATGCTGAACACCGCGGCGCGGCCCTGCGCGCGGAAGACGCGTAGCCATGGCGATCGAAGCGCTCTACCTCCATATTCCGTTCTGCCACGCGAAGTGCGCGTACTGCGATTTCGACTCGCGGGCGCTCTGCGGATCCGCGCTCGACGCGTCAGCCGAGGCATACGTCGGCGCGCTGGTCCGCCGCATCGATGCCTTCGGCGTATGCGGCGCGCTCGACGCCGTGCGCACGGTCTACATCGGCGGCGGCACGCCCACCGCGCTCGGCGAGCGCCTGCCGGCCCTCGTGCGCCGGGTGCGCAGGTGGTGCGCGCCCGTGGAGCTCACCTGCGAGGCGAATCCTGAGTCGTTCACGGCGGGTCTCGCGCGTGAGCTCGCCCGCGCCGGCGTGACGCGCATCTCGCTCGGGGTGCAGAGCCTCGACGATGCCGAGCTTGGGCAGATCGGCCGCATCCATACGGCGGATGAGGCGCGCGCCGCGGTGCACCGTGCCCGCCAGGCGGGGTTCGACGTTTCGCTCGATCTCATGTGCGGTCTGCCGGGCCAGACCCCTGAGAGCTGGCGGCGCACGGTCGAGGGGGCGCTCGCGCTCGAGCCGGCCCACATCTCGGTCTACCCGCTTACGCTCGAGGAGGGCACGCCGCTCGCGCGCCGCGTTGAGCGCGGCGAGCTGCCCGAGCCCGACGAGGACTTCCAGGCGCAGTGCATGGAGGCGGCGCGGGAGGCGTTCCGGCGCGCCGGGCTCCAGCCCTATGAGGTGGCGAGCTATGCCCTGCCGGGGAAGGCGTGCGCGCACAACATCGCCTACTGGACGGGCGTGAGCTACCTCGGGATCGGACGGTCTGCGGCGGGCATGCTCTCGGCGGGGGAGTTCGCGGGGGTCGCCGACTTGTTCCCCGGAGTCGAGCCCGCGGCGGGTGCCGCGCGCGTGCGCCTCGTGCAGCGCGACGACGCGGGGACGCGCTTCGAGGCCGAATGCCTCACCGCACGCGAGGCCGTGGCCGAGGACCTTATGCTTGCGATGCGCATGACGGCGGGCGCGGGCCGCGCGCTCGTGGGGCAGGCGCGCGCCGCGTTCGGCCCCGCGTTCGACCGCGCGGCCGCCACCGCGTGCGCAGAGGGGCTCGCCGCCTGGGACGCCGCGACCGGTGCTCTCGCGCCCACCGAGCGCGGCTGGCTCATGGGCAACGAGCTCTTCGGCCTCATGTGGGGCCTCGCGGGAGAAAACTGACCCCCTCCCGCCCGTCGCCTGGGCGTATGGTTTGTGCAGGCGGCATCCAGATGCGTTGCCGGGTTTGAGCCGCGCGGCTTTTCGGTACAATACGCTAAGCCAACGTTGCCGAGCAGGAGGTTACCCCTACCGTGGCGGGAATGAACGATAAAGACTACTATGCGATCCTCGGCGTCTCGAAGGACGCCGACAAGCGCGAGATCCAGAAGGCGTTTCAGCAGAAGGCGCGCAAGCTGCACCCCGACGTGAACAAGGCGCCGGATGCCGAGGAGAAGTTCAAGGAAGTGTCCGAGGCCTACGCCGTCCTCTCCGATGAGCAGAAGCGCGCCCGCTACGATGCCATGCGCTCCGGCAACCCCTTCGCCGGCTACGGCACGGCCTCCGCGCAGAACCCCTATGCGGGCGCACGCGCCGCGCGCGGTTCCTATTACGGCGGGTTCGGCGGCTTCCCGTTCGGCGGCATGTGGAGCGAGCCGCGTCGGCCGTCCGGTCGGGGCTCCTCCCAGGCGTTCAGCCCCGAGGAGGGCGCGGACGTCATCATCGATATCGAGCTCACGCCCGAGCAGGTGAAGAACGGCGCGCGCAAGGCGGTCAAGTATCGGCGCTACGAGCCGTGCGAGCACTGCCACGGCACGGGCTCCGTCTCGTCCGAGCACGCGCACACCTGCCCTTCCTGCGGCGGCACGGGCGCCATGGACGTCGACATGTCGTTCCTCTTCGGCGCCGGCGTGTTCCAGATGGTCTGCCCGGAGTGCAACGGCTCGGGCAAGGTCATCACCGACCCCTGCCCCGACTGCGGCGGCACCGGCCGCGAGCAGGTCATGTCCGAAGCGGTCATCGAGTTCCCCCCGGGCACGCACGACGGGGGTACTGTGCGCGTCAAGGGCATGGGGCACGCGGGCACGAACGGCGCGGCCGCGGGCGACCTCATCGGGCGCGCGCACGTGGCGGCCGAGCGGCTCGAGGGCAAGGCGCAGCAGGGCTTCAAGCTCATGGGCTTCGCCGCCCCGTTCCTTCTGCTCGCGCTTCTCGGTGGCACGTTCTCGCTCTTCGCGACCCTCTGCCTCATCCCGTTCTGCTTCGGAGCGGGCATGGTGCTGCGCGAGGTGCCCTCGCACCGCAGCCTCATCTGGCTCAAGCGCGGGCTCCAGGTGTTCGTGAGCGGGCTTCTGAACGCGCTCTTCTACGTGCTGCTGCTCATGTGGTTCGCGAGCTGCACGCGCGGCATGTACTATTACCGCCCGTTCTATTGGTGGTAATCCCGCGGCGGCCGCGTGGCCGCATCGCGTTTCGATGGATATAGCGAGATGCAGCTCCGGTGCCTGCACGCGCCGGGGCTCGGTTTGAGTTGGGGGAGAGAAGCGAAGTGCCGGGTTCGAAGGATTACTATGAGATCTTGGGCGTCGATCGGGATGCCGACCAGCGCACCATCAAGCGGGCGTTTCTGAAGAAGGCGCGCACGGTGCACCCGGATGTCTCGGACGACCCGCATGCCGAGGAGAAGTTCAAGGAGCTCAACGAGGCCTACTCCGTGCTCTCGGACGAGCAGAAGCGCGCGAACTACGACCGTTTCGGCACCGCCGACGGCCCCGGAGGGTCGGGCTTCGTCGACCTCAACGACATCTTCGGCATGGGCATGGACGATATCTTCTCGTCGTTCTTCGGCGGCGGACGCGCTCAGGCGGGCGGCCAGACACGGCGGCGCCGCGGGCGCGACATGGCGATCACCCTCACCATCACGCTCGAGGAGGCCGCGCTCGGGTGCGTGAAGACCGTGAGCTACGACCGCCTGGCGCCCTGCGAGGACTGCCACGGCACCGGCTGCGCCGAGGGCGCCCAGGAGACGCAGTGCCCGCGCTGCCATGGCACGGGGTACATCACGACGATGCAGCGCTCCATCTTCGGGCAGATCCAGTCCACTTCGCCCTGCCCCGAGTGCGGCGGCGAGGGGACGGTCATCGACCACCCCTGCGACATGTGCGACGGCCAGGGCCGCACGCCCACGCACGAGAAGATCGACATCGAGGTGCCCGCCGGCATCGCGAGCGGCCGCCAGCTGCGCGTCCGCGGCTACGGCGAGGCCGGGTTCCGCGGCGAGGAGAGCGGTGACTTGCTCGTGACGGTCGTCGTGGAGGAGCATGAGCGCTTCCAGCGCTCGGGCGACGACCTGCTCTGCGCGGTCACCGTCTCCATCGCGCAGGCCGCCCTGGGCTGTCAGGTCATCGTGCCGGGCATCATGCCCGACGAGACGATCCCCTTCGACATCCCCGCAGGGACGCAGTTCGGCGACACCGTCGTGGCCGAGGAGTTCGGCATGCCGCGCATGGACGGCACGACGCGCGGCCGGGCCATCGCGCAGGTGCGCGTCGAGGTCCCGCGCAAGCTCTCCGGCGAGGCGCGAGAGCTCCTCGAGCGCTACGCGGCCGCCATGGGCGAAGCGGTGGCGCCGAAGCGCAGCGTGGGCGAGCGCATCCGCGACGCCATCGACGACATGATCGACTAGACACCGAGGTGAGGCTCGTGGCGAACCCCTTCGTTTCCGTCATCAACCTGGGCTGCCGGGTCAACCGCGTCGAATCGGACCGCATGGAGCGCGAGCTCGCGCGCGCCGGGCTCACGCTCGTCGACCCCGACGACGCCGAGCTCATCGTCATCAACACCTGCGCCGTCACGGGCGAGGCGGAGGCCAAGACGCGCAAGGCCGTGCGCCACGCGCTCGGGCGCCCCCGCCACCCGTATGTGCTCGCTACGGGCTGCGCGGCGGCCCTGCACCCCGAGTCGCTCTGCGAGATCTCCGACCGCGTGTTCGTCGAGCCTTCGAAGGTCGGCGTGGCGCGGCGCGCGCTCCAGGCGCTCGGGTACGAGGCCGTCTCGAAGCATCACAGCGCCGAGGTCGATGCACGCGCGGGGGAGCAGCCTCCGCGCCGGGCGCGCGCGGGCGTGAAGATCCAGGACGGCTGCAACAACCGCTGCACGTACTGCATCGTGTGGAAGGCGCGCGGCCCCGAGCGCTCCGTGCCCGTGGCCGCCGTCCTCGACGAGGTGCGCGCGGTCTGCGCCGAGGGGCTCCCCGAGGTCGTGCTCACCGGGGTCAACCTGGGCGCCTACGACGGCGCCGACGAGCGCGACGCCCATGTCGAGATTGACGAGCTCATCGAGCGCATCCTGCGCGACACGCCCATCCCGCAGGTCCGCCTCTCGTCCATCGAGCCCATGGACGTGACCGACCGGCTCATCGAGCGCGTCGCCGCCTCGGACGGCCGGGTGGCGCCCTTCTTCCACCTGCCCGTTCAATCCGGCTGCACCCGCACGCTCGAGCGCATGGGCAGGCCGTATACCGCAGAGGAGTTCGAGGCGCTCTGCGGCCGCATCCGCGCAGCGCTCCCGTCCGCGTCGCTCTCCTGCGACCTCATCGTGGGCTTCCCGGGCGAGACCGACGAGGACTTCGAGGCGTCGCTTGCCCTCTGCGAGCGCGTGGGCTTCTCGCGCATGCACGTCTTCCGCTACAGCGCACGCCCCGGCACGCCGGCCGCGGCCATGCCCGACCAGGTTCCGCCCGAGGTCATGGCCGAGCGCTCGCATCGCGCCCGCGAGCTCGCCGCCCGCCTGGCGCGCGCCGACGCCGCACGGCGTCGCGGAACCCGCGAGCGCGCGGTCATCGAGGAGGGGGCGCGCGGCACGCTCGCGTCGTTCCATCGCGTCGAGGTCGAGGGGCTCGATGAGGCGGGCGTGAGCGCGCCGGCGCTCGTCGAGGTCGCTATCATGGAGGTGAGCGCTTCGGGCTTGGTGCGGGCGCGCCTTGTGCCCGATGCGACCGTTCCGTTCTCGTGCAAGGGGGCCTGATGGATACCGCGAGCGTGAAGCTGAGCATTCCGGAAGACGTCGACGCCGTGCGCGTGCTCGGCGGTGGCGACGCGCTCTTGCGCATCATCGAGGAGCGGACGGGCGCCCGCATCGCCGCGCGCGGCCGCACGCTCTCCATCACGGGCACGCCCGAGGAGGTCGAGATCTTGACGCGCCTCTTCACCTACCTCATCAAGGAGGCTCGCGCGGGCGATGCGCCCACCGAGGCTGAGGTGGTGCGGGCGCTCCAGACCCTTCGCGAGAGCGTGATGGACATCTCGGGCTTCCGCGACGACATCCTGCTCACGTACCGCGGCAAGGCCATCCGGCCGAAGACCGTGGGCCAGAAGCGCTATATCGACGCGATCCGCTCGAACACCGTGACCTTCTGCCTGGGGCCTGCGGGCACGGGCAAGACCTACCTCGCCATGGCCATGGCGGTCGCCGCGCTCAAGCGCCACGAGGTGGGCCGCGTGGTGCTCACGCGCCCGGTCGTGGAGGCGGGGGAGAGCCTGGGCTTTCTGCCCGGCACGCTCCAGGAGAAGATCGACCCCTACGTGCGGCCGCTCTTCGACGCGCTCTTCGACATGACCGACATGGAGCGCGGCGGCGAGCTCATCGAGCAGGGCGTCATCGAGATCGCGCCGCTCGCCTACATGCGCGGGCGCACGCTCAACGACGCCTTCGTCATCCTCGACGAGGCGCAGAACACCACGCCCGAGCAGATGAAGATGTTCCTCACGCGCCTGGGCTTCAACTCCAAGTTCGTCGTGACGGGCGACACGACCCAGCGCGACCTCATGGGGCGCCGGGGCGGCCTCACCGAGATCGAGGAGATCCTGGCGGGCGTGGACGATGTCGCGTTCATCCACCTCGACCGCTCCGACGTGGTGCGCCACGCGCTCGTGGGGCGGATCGTCGAGGCGTACGACGCCTTCGACCAGGCTCAGGAGGAACGTGCCTCCAAGCGCGGCGGCGCGCGCGGACGGAAGGAGCGCTGATGGGCGTCTTGCTGTCGAACGATGCGGGGCTGCCGCTCTTGCTCGCGGAGGAGGAGTTCGAGCAGGCGCTCGCGGCCGTGCTCGACGAGGAGGGCATCGCGGGCGCGGCCGAGGTATCGGTGACCTACGTCGACGACGCGGAGATGCGGGAGCTCAACCGCACCTGGCGCGGCATCGACGCGCCCACGGACGTGCTCTCCTTCGGCTGCGACCTCGATGGCGAGGCGGATGCGGACGACGATGCCGTATGGGACGCGCCCGCGGATGAGGACGACGCGGTCATCGAGCTCGGCGACATCGTGCTCGCACCTGCCGTCATCGCCGCGCAGGCACCCGATTTCGGCTCGACCCCCGCCGAGGAGTGCCGGCTCATGCTTGTGCACGGCTTGCTCCACCTGCTTGGGTATGACCATATGAACGAGGACGATGCCGTCGAGATGGAGCGCCGCGAGCTCGCCGTGCTGCGCGCGCTCGCCGCCGCGCGGGGCGACGACCCCGCCGCCGTCGAGATCGGCCCGGTGACGCGGCATCGCGACGAGGATGCGAGGAGGCGCGCATGATTCCCGGTTCCAACCGCGACCACCCGACGTTCGTGCGCTCGTTCGGGTACGCCCTCGAGGGCTTTGTCACCGCGGTCACCACGGAGCGCAACATCAAGGTGCAACTGTGCGTGGGCGCGGCGGCGGTCATCGCCGGCGTCGTGCTCAGGATCGACGCGCTCTCGTGGGTGCTCGTGGTGCTCTGCATCGGGCTCGTCATCTTCGCCGAGCTCGTGAACACCGCGATCGAGGCCATCGTCGACCTCGCCACGCAGGAGCTCCACCCGCTCGCGAAGCGCGCGAAGGACATCGCCGCCGCGAGCGTGTTCACGCTCTCCATTACGGCCGCCATCGTGGGCATCATCGTGTTCGCCCGCGCGATCGCGCTCTACTGATTGATAGGACCCGGGCAGGCCGGCTGCTCGCGCAGCCGCCGCGCCCCTTCGGTGAAAGGCTCGATATGACAGACGAGATGCAGGAGTTCGACCCCTTCGAGGGCATGTCCGACGACGAGCTCGACGCGATGGCAGACGATGCCGCGCAGGCCGAGGACGCGCGTCCGGCGGGTGAGCCCGGCTTCCGCAGCGGGTTCGTCGCCCTCGTGGGGCGGCCGAACGCCGGGAAGTCGACCCTCATGAACGCGTGCATGGGCACGAAGGTGGCCATCACCTCTCCGGTCGCGCAGACCACGCGCCGGCGCATGCTCGGCGTCGTGCGCCGCGAGGGCGTGCAGATCGTCTTCGTCGACACGCCGGGTTTGCACAAGCCGCAGGACTCGCTTGGGAGCGAGCTCAACAAGAGCGCGCTCGCCGAGTTCAAGGACGTCGATGTGCTGTGCTTCCTCATCGACGCGTCGAAGCCCATCGGTCGCGGCGACGCGTGGGTGGCAGAGCGCGTGGCGAAAGCATCCGCGAAGCGCATCCTCGTGCTCACGAAGGCCGACCTCGCCTCGTCCGAGATGGTGAACGAGCAGCTCGAGGCCGCGCAGGCGCTCTGCGACTTCGATGACGAGATCGTTGTCTCGGCCGCGCGGGGCTTCAACGTCGAGGGCTTCATCTCGCTCGTCTCGAGCTACCTGCCCGAGGGGCCGAAATGGTTCCCCGACGGCGTCTCCACCGACGCGTCGGACGAGATGATCGTCGCGGAGTTCGTGCGCGAGGCGCTTCTGCTGCGCACGCGCGAGGAGGTTCCCCATTCCATCGGCGTCCTGTGCGACTCCATGGAGCGCCGCCGCGGCACGCTCGTCATCCATGCCACGATCTATGTCGAGCGCGAGGGCCAGAAGGGCATCATCATCGGCAAGCGCGGCGAGATGATCAAGCACGTGGGCATCGATGCTCGCCGCAACCTCGAGGCCATCTTCGGATGCAAGGTCTTCCTCGAGCTCGATGTGCGCGTGAAGAGCCATTGGCGCGAGGACGTGCGCGAGATCCACCGCCTCGGCTACGCGGCAGACGAGTAGCGCCGCGCGCGGGGCAGGCCATGGCGGGCGGGAGGACATACCGCGAGCGCGCGCTCGTGCTCGATAAGACGAAGCTGCGCGAGACGGACCTCATCTACACGCTGCTCGCCGAGAACGGCCGCCAGATCCGCGCGGTGGGGAAGGGCGCGCGCAAGCCCGGGAGCCGGCTCGCGGCGCGCTGCGAGGTGGGGTGCACCGTCGACGTGCTCCTCGCGCGCGGCCGCTCGCTCGACGTCATCGCCGAGGCCACGCTCGACACCGCCCCGCTCGGGGCGTCCCCCGACCTCGAGTTGCTCTCCGCCGCCGCGGCCGTCGCCGACATCGCCCGCGCGTGCAGCTTCGAGGATGCCGAGGACCCGTTCGTGTTCCCCATAACCGAGCGCGCCCTCGCCGTGCTCGGCGGCGCGGCAGGCGCGCTCGATGGGGCGCACCTCGACCTCGTGGTCGCGGCGTATACGTTCAAGCTCCTCGCGCACCTGGGCTACCGACCCGATTTCTCGGCCTGCGTGCTCTGCGGCGACGAGGAGGTCTCGTATTTCTCCGCGCAGGCGGGCGGCCTCATATGCGCGTCCTGCGCCGCGAGCGTGCCGGGCGCGGAGGCGGTCGATGCGGCGCTCGTGGGGTGGTTCCGCGCGCTCATGGCGCTCCGCTTCGACGAGCTCGCCGCGGCCGCGATCGACGCCCCGACCGCGGCGCTCTTGCTCGCCTTCGCCCACGGCTGGGCGGCGACCCATCTCGATGCGCGCCTCCGGGGCCTCGAGTTCCTTCTCGGCGTCTGATGATAAAATCCAGACAGGCTGGTTTTTATCATTTTTGAGGAGGCGGCCATGACGACGGGGGTCAGGCGGCGCGCGGAATCTGGTTGCTACCACGTCACGCTGCGGGGGAACGGCAAGCAGATCATCTTCGAGGATGATGGGGACCGCCGCCGCTTCCTCACCTATCTCGCTCGGCTTCCCGAGCATGATGTCGCGATCATCGCCTGGTGCTTGATGAGCAACCACGTGCACCTCGTCCTCGAGGACGCCGGTGATGCGCTGAGCGGCGAGATGCAGCGCCTGGCGAGCTCCTACGCGCATTACTTCAACAAGCGCTACGGCAGGTCCGGCCACGTGTTCGAGACGCGCTTCAAGAGCCAGGCCATCGAGGACGACGCCTACCTGCTGGCCGCGGTTCGCTACGTCCACCTGAACCCCGCGGTCGCGGGCATGGGCGCGCCCGACACCTATCCATGGAGTAGCTACCGGAGCTATATCGGCCTCGAGAATGCGGGCGCCGTCCCGGTCTCCGTCTCCGCGGTGCTCGGGCTGCTTGACGGGGTCGCTGGGTTCAGGGAGTTCCATGCGCAGCGCATCCCTGGCAAGGACCTGCGCTTCGACGACCCTGACGACGTCTCGCTCGATGACGTCATCGCGATCGCGCGCGCCGTCGCCGAGCCCTTCGGTTGCGCGTCCGCCTCCGATGCCAAGGCGCTGCCGAAAGCCGAGCGCGATCGCTGCATCCGCGCGCTCAGGCGGCATGGTCTTTCGGTCAAGGACATCAGCCGGCTCACGGGTGTGAGCGAGCCCACGGTCTACCGCATCCTCCGCGCCGCGGAATGATAAAAACCAGCCTGTCTGCTTTTTATCATTTTGTGCGGGTTGCGCGGACGACGGGCGTTTGTGCTACCATACCGCCTGTTGGTTACCCGCACTTGGAGGCGCGCTGCACCGGCGGCTTCCCAGTGACGGGCGCATGGGCCGGGGGATCCCGGCACGAGAGAAAGGTGTTCCCATGACCATCTCGAAGGAGCGCAAGGCTGAGCTCACCGCCGAGTTCGGCAAGAACGCGCAGGATACCGGCAACCCGAAGGTTCAGGTCGCCATCGCCACCGAGCGCATCCGCGAGCTCACCGAGCACATGAAGACCCACCCGAAGGACTTCCACACCCGTCGCGGCCTGCTCATGATCGTCGGCCGTCGCCGTCGTCTGCTCTCCTACATCAAGAAGAACGACATCGTCGAGTACCGTGAGCTCATCGCCAAGCTCGGCATCCGCGACAATATCCAGTAACGTTTCGCGTTGTCGATACTTTGCCTGAAAGGGGCGTCGCGCATGCGGCGCCCTTTTTCATGCGCAGCGCCGCCCGCCCGCGCCATATGCGCCCAACCTGTGGCTTCTCCGCGAATCCGCTGCTCCGCCGTGCTGTCCCATGCGCTTTTGTGCTATCGTGGCCACGTTTGTGAAGGTTGACGAAAGAGGATACCGCGCGCAACGGGGCGCGCGGGGACAAAGGAGAACCATGTCACTCGTTAGCAAAACATTCGAACTCTACGGCAAGACCTATACACTCGAGGCCGGCGAGCTGGCCAAGCAGGCCACCGGCGCCACCCTCGTCAAGCAGGGTGACACCACCGCGCTCGTGACCGTCGTGGTCTCGAAGGAGCGCAAGAACTACGACTTCTTCCCGCTCACGGTCGACTTCAACGAGAAGCTCTACGCGGCCGGCCGCATCCCCGGCGGCTACCTCAAGCGCGAGGGCCGTCCCACCGAGAAGGCCACGCTCACCGCGCGCATGATCGACCGCCCCATCCGCCCGAGCTTCCCCGAGGGCTTCCGCAACGAGGTCCAGATCGTGGCGACCTCGCTCGTGGCCGACCAGGTGAACCCCATCGACGTCATCTGCACCATGGGCGCCTCGCTCGCCCTCACGCTCGGCGGCGTGCCCTTCGAGGGGCCGCTCGCCTGCGTGCGCATCGGCCGCGACAAGGAGACCGGCACGTTCATCGTGAACCCCACCTATGAGGAGCGCGAGAACTCCGACCTCGACCTCGAGCTCGCCGGCACGCGCGACTTCATCTCCATGGTGGAGGCGGGCGCCGAGGAGGTCACCGAGGACGACATGCTCGCCGCCATGCAGTTCGGCCAGGAGGCCATCGGCGCCTTCTGCGACGCGCAGCTCGCCTTCGTCGAGGAGTGGGAGCGCGTCAACGGCCCCATCGTGCCCAAGGAGTACATCCTCGACGAGCCCGTGCCCGAGGTGGAGGAGCGCATCTTCGCCCACTACGACGAGATGTACGCCGCCCTCTCGGACGCCGACAAGCTCTCCCGCATCGCGCACGTCGAGGAGCTCAAGGAGCGCATCCGCGCCGAGTTCACCGAGGAAGAGCAGCTCATGTGGGAGCGCGAGATCCCGGTGAACCTCAAGAAGCTCGAGAAGAAGGCCATGCGCACCATGGTCGTCGAGACGGGCGAGCGCGTGGACGGCCGTGCGGCCGACGAGATCCGCCCCATCATGGTGAAGGACGCCTACCTGCCGCTCGTGCACGGCTCCGGCCTCTTCCAGCGCGGCCAGACCCAGGTGCTCTCCGTGCTCTCGCTCGGCATGCTGAGCGAGGGGCAGCGCCTCGACACCATCGAGCCCGTCGAGGGCAAGCGCTACATGCACCAGTACAACTTCCCGCCCTTCTGCACGGGCGAGACCGGCCGCATCGGCGCGCCCAAGCGCCGCGAGATCGGCCACGGCAACCTCGCGGAGCGCGCCCTGCTCCCCGTGCTGCCCGATGAGACCGAGTTCCCTTACGCCATCCGCGTGGTCTCCGAGGTCATGGAGTCGAACGGCTCCTCGTCCATGGCGTCCACCTGCGCGAGCTGCCTTGCGCTCATGGATGGCGGCGTGCCCCTCAAGCGCCCCGTCTCCGGCATCGCCATGGGCCTTATCCAGGAGGAGGGCAAGACCGTCGTGCTCTCCGACATCCAGGGCATCGAGGACTTCCTCGGCGACATGGACTTCAAGGTGACGGGCACCGAGCGCGGCATCACGGCGCTGCAGATGGACAACAAGGCCACCGGCCTCACCTTCGAGATCCTCGCCCAGGCGCTCCAGCAGGCCAAGGAGGGCCGCGCCTTCATCCTGGGCAAGATGCTCGACGTCATCCCCGGCCCGCGCGAGAGCCTGCGCTCGAGCGCCCCGCGCATCGAGACGATCAGCGTGCCCGTGGATAAGATCCGCGAGATCATCGGCAAGGGCGGTGACACCATCCGCGCCATCCAGGACGAGACCGGCTCCACCATCAACGTCGAGCAGGACGGCACCGTCACCGTCGGCGGCGTGGGCGAGGCGGCCGACCTGGCCATCGCCCGCATCAAGGAGATCGTCCGCGAGCCGGAGGTCGGCGAGGTCTACACCGGCCCCGTCGTCACCATCCAGCCCTTCGGCGCGTTCGTGCGCCTCTTCGGGAACAAGGACGGGCTCCTGCACATCTCGCGCGTTGCCGAGGGACGCGTCGACAAGGTCGAGGACGTCCTCAACGTGGGCGACACCGTCACCGTCAAGGTCATCGAGATCGAGGACGGCGGCAAGGTGAAGCTCGACCGCCTCGACAAGCCGAAGGCGCCCGAGGGCTCCGGCCACGGCTCCGGCGAGGGCCGTCCGCGCCGCGAGAGCCGCGACCGCAGCGAGCGCCCGCGCCGTCGTCCCGGTGACAACGGCCGCGGCCGCGCCCCGCGCCGTCACCACGAGGGCTAGTCTGTAGGCGAGAGCTGCGATAGCCGAGCTGTCGGATGCTCCGATCCATCGATTCCTGAGCAACCCAGGTGCTCCCCGTATCCGGGGCGTGCCTGGGTTTTCGCTATCGCCATGCGTGCTTGCGCTATTCCTGTGGGTCGGTCGGTCGCTGCATACCGCGGCGGAAGTATGCGTACAATGTACTCTGTATGCTCATGCGCATCGCATGACGAAGGTGTACGTTTTCGCGCTCAGCGCGTCTCATAGCAGAATCTGAAACGAAAGGAACGCAACATACCTATGGCAAAGAAGAACCCGCCGCTTCGCATCATCCCGCTCGGTGGCCTCGACGGCATCGGCAAGAACATGACCGTCGTCGAGTGCGGCCAGGATATGGTGCTCATCGATGCCGGCCTCATGTTCCCGGACGACTCGCAGCCCGGCATCGACCTCGTGCTGCCCGATTACACCTACGTCCTCGAGAATGAGGACAAGCTCCGCGGCATCATCGTCACGCACGGCCACGAGGACCATACGGGCGCCCTGCCGTACCTGCTGCAGGACCTCAACAACAAGGTGCCCATTTTCTCGAGCAAGCTCACCCTGGGCTTCATCGAGGGCAAGCTCGCCGAGTTCCGCATCCGCTCGCCGAAGTTCCGCGAGGTCAAGAGCGGCTCGCACATCAACCTCGGCTGCATCTCGGTCGATTTCTTCTCGATGACGCACTCCATCCCCGGCGCGCTCGGCGTCTACATCAAGTCGCCGCAGGGCACCGTCATGCACACGGGCGACTTCAAGCTCGACCAGACGCCCATCGACGGCGTCACGCCCGACTACGCCGCCATCTCGCGCTTCGCCAAGCAGGGCGTCGACCTTCTGCTCTCGGACTCCACGAACGCGACCGTCCCGGGCTTCACCAAGTCCGAGGCCGAGGTGGGCCCCACGCTCAACGAGGTCATCAAGAACGCGCCCGGCCGCGTGTTCGTCGCCTCGTTCTCGAGCCACATCCATCGCCTCCAGCAGATCTGCAACGCCGCGAAGGCGAGCGGCCGCAAGATCGTCGTGACGGGCCGCTCCATGCTCACGAACACGCGCGTCGCGCGCGAGCTCGGCTACCTCACGATCGACGAGTCGGACATCATCGACGCCTACGACGTGAACGGCATCCCGGACGACCAGATCGTCGTCATGTGCACGGGTTCCCAGGGCGAGCCGCTCTCGGCCCTGTCGCGCATGGCCAACGGCGAGCACAAGACGCTCTCGATCCATTCGGGCGACACGGTCATCATCTCCGCCACGCCCGTCCCCGGCAACGAGAAGGCCGTCCAGCAGGTCATCAACAGCCTGGCGAAGCTCGGCTGCACCGTCGTGGACAAGTCGACGAAGCTCGTGCACGTCTCCGGCCACGGCAGCCAGGAGGAGCTCAAGCTCATGCTCACCATGGCCAAGCCCACCTACTTCATGCCCGTCCACGGCGAGGCCGTGCACCTGCGGGCGCACGCCAAGCTCGCCCGCAAGGTCGGCATCCCTGAGGACCACATCTTCGTGCTCGATAACGGCGACACCCTCGAGGTGCGCGGCGGCGTCGTGAAGGTGGGCCCCACGGTCGAGAGCGGCATCGTCTACGTCGACGGCCTGCGCATCGGCGACACCGACCCCATCGTGCTGCGCGACCGCCAGAAGCTCGCGAACGACGGCATGGTGACGGTCGTCGCCGTCGTCTCGATGAAGAAGAAGCGCATCGACGCCATCGACTTCTCCACGCGCGGCGTCTCGTTCTCCATCGACGAGGAGTTCGGCGCGGACGCCGAGGACGCCATCCGCAAGTCCGTGGACAAGGGCTCCTTCGACTTCACGAGCAGCAGTACCGGCGCGCTCCGCAAGGTCGTGCGCGACGCGCTGTCCAACTTCATCTGGAACCGCACGCGCACCCGTCCCATGATTATTCCGGTCGTCATGGAGGTCTAGCGTGGCGGCACGGCAGGGGACAGCGAAAAACGCGAAGGGGCGCGCCTCCGGGCGCCCGGCTTCCGCGAAGCAGAAGAAGGGCTCGTCCCAGCTGCGCGCGGGTGCTCCGGCGCAGCGCGCGCCCGAGCCGCTGCTCGCCGGTGGTTCGGGACGTGACATCGCGGGGGTGGCGCTCGCCGTCTTCGCGGTGTGCTCGCTCATCGCGGTCGTGGCGCCTGCGACGGCGCCCATCACCGCAGCGCTCGCGGGCTTCTACCACCTGGGCTTCGGGCTCGGGGCGTACGTCCTGCCGTTCGCGCTCCTGCTCGTGGCCGCCCTGCTCTTCGTCCGCGGCGAGGGCGTCCTCACGGCGCGCACCTGCGCCGGCGCGCTTATCATCTTCCTCGCCGCGATCGCCCTCATCGCGCTGGTGGGGACCCCTGAGCACATGGTGCTCGGCGTCACCGTGGGCGAGCCCGAGCTCTCCGCGACCGGCGGGTACGTGGGCTTCGCGATCGCCTCGACGCTCGCCGGCGCCTTCGGCAAGCCCATCGCGGGCGTCCTGCTCGTGGGCATCGGCATCGCGGGCGCGATCCTCATCGGCTTCTCCGTGTCCCGGCTCATCGGGGCGCTGCGCGACGGTGCCGAGCGTCTCCGCGAGCGCCGGCACGTCGAGGTGAACGAGAGCCCCTGGGGCGACGACTCCGCACTCATGCCGCGCGCCCCGCAGCGGCGGCCGCGCGAGTCGCGCCAGCAGGAGCTCTTCGACGCGGACGGCACCATGGAGACGAGCTACCTGGGTGACCGCGCGAAGACGACCCTGCTCGAGCAGGATCCTGACGAGGTGGACGAGGATCCCTTCGTCGACCTCTCGAGCCAGCTCGAGGCCGAACGCGCCGCGACGACGCTCATCCCCATCGAGGACCGCTACGTTGATGGCGCGAAGGCTGCCGCTGCGGGCTCCGACGCCGTGCAGGAAGAGTTGCCTGGGGCAGGGGAGCGGGTCGCGCCCGCATCCGAACCCGACCAGGCCGCCGAGCCCGCGCTCGTCATCCCGGAGTTCCTGCGCCATCCCCGCTCCGAGCGCGCGGATGCGCCCGAGGCGGCCGAGGCCGCGGCGGAGACTCCCGAGCCCGCCG
>NZ_CAPF01000017.1:0-5052 GCF_000321165.1 Enorma timonensis | reverse complement strand
AGGAGCGCCGCCTCGCCGCGTCCGCCCGCGCCGCGGAGGAGGCCGCCCGCGCCGCCGAGGCCGAGGCTGCCCGCCAGGAGCGCGAGCGCAAGAAGGCCGAGGAGCTCGAGCAGAAGCGCCGCGCCGTTCCCGCGTCGGATTCCGGCTCGCGCTTCCGGTCGCTGCTCGACCAGATCGCCCAGCAGGAGACCGTGCTCGAGGAGCGCAAGAAGGCCGAGGCCGCGAACAAGCAGGCCGAGGCCCAGGCACCGCGCGGCCGCAAGGGCGATCGCCGCGGCGGCCGCGGGGCGAGGCGGAGCGCCCGCGCTCGCGCCACACCTCGCACGCGCCGTCCATCCCCGCCGGCATGGACGTCCCCGCGCCCGAGAAGGCCGGCAAGGGCCGCAAGGGCCGCAAGGGCCATGACGAGGGCGACCGCTACAGCCGCATGGCGCGCGAGGCCGAGGAGTACAGCCGCGAGCGCGTGCTCGAGGAGGCCCGCGCCGCCGTCGAGGAGGCGTCGCGCGAATCCACCGGCCGCCGCAAGAAGCGCAAGGAGAAGCGCGAGCGCGAGGCCGCCGAGGCCGCACGTGAGCAGAAGCTCGAGCAGGCCAAGGCGCAGGGCATCTCCGTCGAGGAGCTCGACGCCGTGCGCGTCTCCGAGGGCGTGACCGTGGCCGAGCTCGCCGAGGCGCTCGACGTCCCCGCCAACGACATCATCAAGCGCCTGTTCCTGCTGGGCAGCCCGCTCACCATGACGCAGTCCATGTCGAACGACCTCGTGGAGCTCGTCGCCGATGACCTCGGCCGCCAGATCAAGATCATCACGCCCGAGGAGGAGAACTCCTTCACGTTCTACGACGACCCCGAGGACCTGAAGCCGCGCCCGCCCGTGGTCACGGTCATGGGCCACGTCGACCACGGCAAGACGAGCCTGCTCGACGCCATCCGCCACACCGGCATCGCCGCGCACGAGGCGGGCGGCATCACGCAGCACATCGGCGCCTCCCAGGTGGAGATCAACGGCCGCCAGATCACCTTCGTCGACACCCCCGGCCACGAGGCCTTCACCGCCATGCGCGCCCGCGGCGCGAAGATCACCGACGTCGTCGTGCTCGTCGTCGCCGCCGATGACGGCGTCATGCCGCAGACGGTCGAGGCCATCAACCACTCCAAGGCCGCCGGCGTGCCCATCGTCGTGGCGGTGAACAAGTGCGACAAGCCCGACGCGAACCCCGACCGCGTGCGCCAGGAGCTCGTGGAGTACGGCGTCATCCCCGAGGAGTGGGGCGGCTCGAACATGTTCGTGAACGTGTCCGCCAAGACCCACCAGGGCATCGACGACCTGCTCGAGACGATCCTGCTCCAGGCCGACGTGCTCGAGCTCAAGGCGAACCCCGACACGTTCGCCTCGGGCTACATCATCGAGGCCAAGCTCGACCGCGGCCGCGGCCCTGTCGCCACGGTGCTCGTGAACCGCGGCACGCTCCACGTGGGCGACGCCCTCGTGGCGGGCACGAGCTTCGGCCGCGTGCGCGCCATGATCGACCAGCACGGCGAGCACAAGACCGCCGCGGTGCCCTCCGACGCCTTCGAGATCCTCGGCCTCGACTCCGTGCCCACGGCCGGCGACGAGTTCCGCGTCTTCGAGGACGAGCGCGACGCCAAGAAGCTCGCCGACGAGCGCGCCCTCAAGGCCCGCATCGAGGAGCAGAACAAGGTCAAGCACGTCACGCTCGAGACCCTCTTCTCCGAGATGAACGAGAACGAGCTCAAGGAGCTCAACCTCGTCGTCAAGGCCGACGTCCAGGGCTCCATCGAGGCGCTCGCGGACTCGCTCGCCAAGATGGACCAGTCCGAGGTGCGCATCAACATCATCCACTCCGCCGTCGGCGCGATCTCCGAGACCGACGTCATCCTCGCGGCGGCCTCGAACGCGATCATCGTCGGCTTCGGCGTGCGCCCGCAGGCCAAGGCGCGCGACCTCGCCGAACGCGAGAACGTGCAGATCAAGACCTACTCGATCATCTACAAGGCCATCGACGACATCGATGCCGCGCGCATCGGCATGCTCAAGCCCACGGAGGAGGAGGTCCAGACCGGCGTGGCCGAGGTCCGCGAGCTCTTCCGCGTGCCCAAGGTCGGCGTTGTGGCCGGCTGCATGGTCACCGAGGGCGAGATCTCCCGCGACGACCAGGTGCGCGTCGTGCGCGACGGCGTCGTGGTGTTCGACGGCAAGTTCGCCTCGATGCGCCGCTTCAAGGACGACGTCAAGTCCGTGCGCTCCGGGTACGAGTGCGGCCTCGGCATCGAGCGCTTCCAGGACGTCCATGTGGGCGACCAGCTCGAGGCCTACAAGGTCGTCGAGGTCGCGCGCACCGAATAGTCATGGTAGGAGGGCAGACCCGTGAAGCAGACACCCGCTACGCGCCGCCTTTCCGAGCAGCTGCGTGAGAAGCTCGGCTACATCTTGCTCTTCGAGATCGCCGACCCCCGGCTCGACCTCGTGACGATCACCGGCGTCGAGGTGGCGCAGGATCGCTCGTACGCGCGCATCTTCGTGTCGTGCGACGCCGATCGCTACGAGGAGGTGCTCGACGTGCTCGGCCAGGCGAAGGGGCGCATCCGGAGCCTTTTGGCCCGTGCCCTCGACTGGCGCATCGTGCCCGAGCTCGACTTCCGCATCGACCGCTCGACGGACGAGGCCATGCGCATCGCCGCGGCGCTCGAGAACGTCCCGCCCACCATCGGGGTGGAAAAGGACGAGGAGGGCTATCCCGTGCAGGCCGATGAGGCCGGCTCGGGGGCGCCCGACGGCGAGGCGTCGTTGGATGCGGGTGAGCTCGATGGGTAGCGATTCGGCAGGTTCCTCCGAGGTCATCCTCGACGAGCGCGCCGTGCAGCTCGCCTACGCGGACGAGTACTGGTCGATCTTCGAGGCCATCGACGCCGCGGGCACCATCGCCATCTCGGGGCACATCTCCCCGGATGGCGATGCCCTCGGCTCCACGCTCGGGCTCGGCCTCGCGCTCCGCGCGCGCTTCCCGCAGAAGCGCATCGCGTTCCTGCTCGCCGACGAGGCGCCCGTCCCGCGCATCTACCGCTTCCTGCCCGGCGCGGACGAGCTCGTGCCCGCGGCGCGCTACGACGAGACGCCCGACCTCTTCATCTCGGTCGATTGCCCCGTGCTCGACCGCCTCGAGGACGCCGCCGAGGTCGCCCGTCGCAGCGCCCGGATCGTCTGCTTCGACCACCACCCGGCGCGCGCGGAGTTCGCCTCCATCGTCGTGCGCCGCCCCGAGGCCGCGGCTGCCTCGGTCCTCGTCGAGGAATTCCTCTCGTTCTGCAACATCCCGCTCACGCCGGAGGTGGCGAACTGCCTGTTCTGCGGCCTCGTGACGGATACCGGGCGCTTCCAGTACCAGAATACGGACCCGGAGAGCTTCGTCGTGGCGTCGCGCCTCGTCGCGGCAGGTGCCGAGCCCGCGCGCATCTCGCTCGAGGTGTACCAGAGCCAGCGGATCGAGTACCTGCACCTCGAATCGATCGTGATGGGGCGCATCCGCACGGTCGCGAACGGCAGGGTGGCCTACAGTTATGCCTATGCCGACGACCTCGCGCGCTGCGGGGTCTCGACCGACGAGTGCGACGGCCTCGTCGACCTCGTGCGCTCCGTGGGCGGCGTCGAGGTGTGCGTCTTTTTGAAGGAGCTCGACGACGGGCGCGTCCGCGGCAACCTGCGGTCGAAGTCCGCGATCGACATCTCCGGCATCGCTGCCGCGTTCGACGGCGGCGGCCATGCGGCGGCGGCCGGCTTCACGTTCGAGGGCACGGTCGAGGAGGCCCTCGCGAGCGTCCTGCCGCTGCTCTCCGCGCTCGTGGACGGCGACTCCGAGCCGTCTGCGCGCTAACACACCTCGATATACGCTTGCAAAGGGGGCATCGTGGCTCGACGCAGGGTCGCACAGCTGAACGCGCTCGTGGCGGTCGATAAGCCGCTCGGCATCACCTCGCACGACGTCGTGGCGCGCGTGCGCCGCGCGGTGGGGGAGCGGCGCGTTGGCCATGCCGGCACGCTCGACCCGCTCGCCTCGGGCGTCATGGTGATCGGCATCGGCCAGGCGACGCGCCTGCTCGGCATGCTCGCCCTCGATGAGAAGTCCTACCTCGCGCAGATCCGCTTCGGTGCGGAGACCGCGACCGACGACGCGGAGGGCGAGGTCACGCGCCGCTCCCCGGTGCGCCCCGAGCTCTTCGACACGACCTTCGCCGCGCGCGCCGTCGCCGGCCTTATCGGCGCGCACCTGCAGGTTCCCCCTGCCTTTTCCGCGATCTCCGTCGACGGGGTGCGCTCCTACGCGCGCGCCCGCGCCGGCGAGGAGCCTAAGCTCGAGGCGCGTCCGATCGAGGTGCGGGAGGCCACCCTCTTCGGCATCGCCGACGACGGGGGAGACCCCGTCTGGACGGTCGGCTTCACGGTGAGCAAGGGCACCTACATCCGCGCGCTCGCCCGCGACCTGGGGCGCGCGCTCGATTCCGCCGCCCACCTTGCGGGGCTCCGCCGCACGGCGTCGGGCGCCATCGATGCCGCGCGCTGCCTCGCGCTCGATGATGTCTCGGCTGAGGCCGTGCGCGTCTCGGCACTCGACCCCGTGGTGGCGCTCGGCCTGCCCGCGCTTCCCGTCGACGAGGCCCTCATGGGCGATGTCCTCTGCGGCAAGGCGGTTCCCGTGCGCGGCGCAGAGGCTCTCGAGGGCGGACGCGCGGCGCTCACCTGCGCGCAGTGCCTCGTCGCCCTCGCCGATATCGAGTTCGGCCGCGCCCGCCCGCGCGACGTCTTCCCCCAGCCCATCGAGGGAGTGCGCTCATGATGCCCTCCCTCGGCGAGCTGCGTCGCGACCTCATCATCCCCGAACCCGCCGCGCACGCAGCGCCCGTGGTCCCGTGGGCGCCCGGGGCGCTCTCCGCGCTCGGCGCCGCCGTCGCGGTCATCGGCGCCTTCGACGGCGTGCACCGCGGGCATCGCGCGCTCATCGACGCCGCGCTGGCCGACGCCCGCGCCCGCGGCATGCG
>NZ_CAPF01000018.1:0-49541 GCF_000321165.1 Enorma timonensis | reverse complement strand
GCCCGCGGGTGAGGCCGGCGCGGGGCGCGGCGGTCGCGCTCGGGGCCGTGTGGGCGTCGCGGGTCTGCGCTGCTCCATCGGCCGCATCGCGCTCCCCGCGTTCCTGCACGAGATGATACAGGCGCTCGAGCTCGCGCGCATCCATGAGCTTCGGGACGGGGTAGAGCGGGTTGCCCTCGGCGTCGGCGTGGCGCGCCATCTCGGGGATATCCTCGTTGCGGATGCCCGCGAGCTTCGTCGGGATCTGCATGGCGGCGTTCATCTCGCGCACCCATTGGATGAACGCGGTCGACGCATCATGGTCGTTCATGGCACCCGGGACCACGCCGGCGCGGCGCGCGAGGTCGGCGAGGCGGTGCTCGCAGGACGCGCCGTACTCCTCCAGGACGTAGGGGAGCAGCACCGCGTTCGCGAGGCCGTGCGCGATGCCGTACTGCCCGCCGAGCGAGTGCGCCACGGCGTGCACGTAACCCACGTAGGATTTCGTGAACGCGAGCCCCGCGCGATAGGCGGCGTGGAGCATGTGCTCCCGCGCCTCGGCATCCGAGCCGTCGCGGTAGGCGCGCAGCAGGTAGGTGTGGATCTCGTGCACCGCCTGGATGGCGTTGGCGCGCGTGTCGCGCGTCGTGGAGCGCCCGATGTAGGCCTCGACCGCGTGCACGAGCGCGTCCATGCCGGTCGTCGCGGTGATGCGCGGCGGCAGGCCGAGCGTGGTGCGGTAGTCGAGGACGGCGTAGCGCGGGATGAGCGCGAAGTCGTTGATGGGATACTTGTAGTGCGTCTCGCCGTCGGTGATGACGGCGGCGAGCGTCGTTTCCGACCCGGTGCCCGCGGTGGTGGGCACGGCGATGAGGAGCGGTAGGGGAGCGAGCACCTTGAGGATCCCGCGCATGCGCTTGACGGGCTTGCGCGGGCGGGCGATGCGCGCACCGGCCGCCTTGGCGCAGTCCATGGCCGAGCCGCCGCCGAAGGCGATGATCGCCTCGCAGCCGTCGGCGAGGTAGCGCTCGCGCGCCGCCTCGACGTTCGCGATGGTGGGGTTCGGCACGACCTCGTCGAAGACGCTCGCCTCGATGCCGCGCGCGCTAAGCTCCCGGATGAGCGGGCGGGGGAGCCCGAGCTGCATGATGGTGGCGTCGGTCACGAGCAGCACGCGGCGGATGCCCTTCTCGTGCAGGAGCTCGGCCGTCTCCTCGAACGATCCGAGCGGTTTGGGTTCGCGATAGGGCAGAAGTGGGATCGCGAGGCGGAAACAGGTCTGGTAGGCACGGCACCAGAGCATGCGAACGGGATTCATGCGGCTCCTCTCCGTATGGGCAAGATAGGTATGGCGCGGCCGGGCGATGCGGCCTGCGGCGCAGCTGGGGCGATACGGCCTGCGGCGGCACACGGGCGCTCGGTTTCGAAATGCCAGCTGAGAAGGATAATTCATTGAATCTTTATGACAAAACGTCAACATGAGAGATGGAGGCTCCGTGAAGCGGGTTGCCGCGCCGCGCCGCTTGCCGGCTCGTTTCGGAAACGTTACACGTTGATGACGCGGCGAGGCCGAAAAATCGCTGCGGTACAATGCGGCAGGTACGATGGGCGGGTTTATGCACACCCGCCTCGCTGGGTATCCGTTTCGATTCAGATTGGAGCATCATGACCTATTCAGAGCGCGTCATCGAAGAGCTCAAGGCCCGCTATGCCGATCAGCCCGAGTTCATCCAGGCTGCCACCGAGGTGCTGGAGACCCTCCAGCCCGCCCTCGATGCGCACCCCGAGTACGAGGAGGCCTCGCTGCTCGAGCGCCTCGTCGAGCCGGAGCGCGTGATCATGTTCCGCGTGCCCTGGGTTGACGATTCCGGCAAGGTCCAGGTCAACCGCGGCTACCGCGTCGAGTTCAACTCGGCCATCGGGCCCTACAAGGGCGGCCTGCGCTTCAACCCCACGGTCACCCTCGGCATGCTCAAGTTCCTCGGCTTCGAGCAGATCTTCAAGAACGCGCTCACCACGCTACCCATGGGCGGCGGCAAGGGCGGTTCCGATTTCGACCCCAAGGGCAAGTCGAACCGCGAGGTCATGGCGTTCTGCCAGTCCTTCATGACCGAGCTCTCGCGCCACATCGGCCCCAACACCGACGTCCCGGCGGGCGACCTCGGCGTGGGCGGCCGCGAGGTCGCCTACCTCTTCGGCCAGTACAAGCGCCTCCGCAACGAGTGGTCCGGCGTACTCACCGGCAAGGGTCTCTCCTTCGGCGGCTCGCTCGCGCGCACCGAGGCCACCGGCTACGGCCTCGTGTACTTCGTCGACGAGTACCTCAAGAGCCAGGGCGATTCCTTCGAGGGCAAGAAGGTCGTCGTCCACGGCTCCGGCAACGTGGCGATCTACGCCATCCAGAAGGTCGCGCAGCTCGGCGGCACCGTGGTGGCCTGCTCCGACACCAAGGGCTGGGTCGAGGACCCCGAGGGCATCGACTACCAGGTGCTCGAGCACATCTACAACAAGAAGCGCTCCGGCCACGATGCCGGCGTGAGCCTTGCGATGTACGTCGACGAGCGTCCGGGTGCCACCTGGCACGAGGGCGACGGCCGCGGCGTCTGGCAGCTGCCCTGCGACGTCGCGCTGCCCTGCGCGCGCGAGAACACGCTGCTGCTCGAGGACGCGCGGGCGCTCGTGGCGAACGGCTGCAAGGTCGTCGGCGAGGGCGCGAACATGCCCACCACGCCGGATGCCACCACCTACCTCATGGAGCACGGCGTCGCCTTCATGCCCGGCAAGGCCGCGAACGCCGGCGGTGTGCTCGTGTCCGGCCTCGAGATGAGCCAGAACGCCGAGCACCTCTCCTGGACGTTCGAGGAGGTCGACGGCAAGCTCGAGAGCCTCATGCGCGGCATGTTCCACAACGTCGACGACACCGCGCGTGAGTACGGCCACGAGGGCAACTTCGTGATGGGCGCCAACATCGCCGGCTTCACCAAGGTCGCCGACGCCATGATGGCGCAGGGCGTGTGCTAGGGAGCACTGCATCGTCCCATCGGTTGGTATCGTAGGTTCCGGCCGGTCATATACCCATGACGTTGCGCGGCTCGCACCGTAGCGTGCGAGCCGCTTTGCTTTTGGGCCCGATGCCTCGCCTCAACGGGGCGGGGTGGCCATTATTTCCAGATTTGTGACACGTTATGTGGAATATGGGGGTGTGCTTCGCTTACCGCCCTGATAGACGGCGTGGTTATCCCAGCTCTGGAGCAACCCCACCCCGATTTCCGCTGGATGCATGTCGCAAATCTGGAAAAAATGGCCAGCTTGGTTTCGTCGGGCTCTGTTGCGGGCGCTGATGCACATCCGTCAGCACGGTTTGAGCCCGAACGCCTCGCGCATGCCGTTGAGCAACCGCACGCGCCGCGCTGCGCCCTCCCGTGAACGATCCCTATATCTCATCTTGGCGCGGTGAAAGATCGTACTGCCCACGGCCTCGAGCGCCTCGACATCGCGAAGCGTGTCGTGGTTGAGCGCGATGACGGTTATACCGAGGGCGTTGAGCCCCCGGTTCCGATTCTCGTCATGTATGCGGGAGACGGTTTCGGCGTGATAGCCGCCGTTGTACTCAAGATCTACCCGTGCGCTCGGGATGAACGCGTCGCAGATGGTATAGGGCATTCCTGAAGCGTTTGAGGCGAGTCGGTTGAAATCGATCCGGCGGTTGAGCTGCATCTCCTTGATCCCGATGCCTCCCAGGGAGATCGGCATATGGAAGACCCCCGCCACGATCGCCTCCATGGGGGAGCGCGCGCCGTCAAGCAGGTTCGCGATGACCGACCGCGCCATCTTGACGCCCCGTACGTGGGGCATGCGCGCAACGACTCGGGCAAGGGCGGCGACCGTGGTCGCGGGCTCCGTTTCGAGGTACCCGGATGGGTCGGTCGAACCCTCGTCGCAATCCCAGCCGTCCCAGATGCCCTCGCACATGGAAAAGGTGCCGCACAGCTCATAGCCCAAGGCGAGCGCCTTGGGAAACGACAGCGTGGCGCAGCATTGGATGAAGGCGAGCTCCACCGACACCGAGAAGATGCCAGGAGCTGCTTCGAGGAGGGTCGCGCCGCGCGGGCTCACGCCCATGGTGTGGATGGAAACGTTCTCGCGGCGTCGGCGTGATGCCGAGCTCGAGGCGAGGAGGTGCACCCGCCGGGTGTCCTCGTCGCCCGGGCAGAACCCATGGCGCGCAAGCTCATCCAAGTCGACCGAGCGCGCGCTCGCGCGGGCTCGCGCCATGACGTCGCGCACCTCGCGCGCGGAGAGCGGCCGCCAGGGGAGGGCGGCATAGCGGCAGCGCGCGAAGCGGATGCCGCGCAGCGCGGACTCGTGGGAGACCACTATGACGGAAGGCGCTCGGTTCGTATCCATAGGGAAGGTATAGCGGCTCCGCCGCCCGCCAGCAAGCCCGGTGCGTCGCGCGGCTCCAATCTCCAGCGTTTCGCTACGCGATCGTTGCAAAAAACGCGAAAAACGGCCTTTTACGTGCGGAAATCTGACAGCCTTAGGGAGTTGGTGTGGAAAACGCCTCGACCGGGTGCGCTGCCGGACGGCGTATACTGTCAGTGTCCTGTCATGCGCGCCGCGCCGAGGCGTTAGGGGTTTGGTATGCAGCATGAATACATCGCCATCGCGCTCGGGGCGGTTTCGATGGCGCTCTCGTTCGTCCCGTCCAGCATCGTCCAGATCATCGGCGTCCTCGTGGGCGTCGCGGCGTTCCGCCTGGCCCGCCGCGTCAAGCGCGAGGATTACCGCCGCGACATGCCCTGCACGATCGCCCAGGTCATGGGTGTCGCGGGCGCGGTCCTGTGCGCCGTCGTCCCCATACTCAACGTCGTGGGCTGGATCATCCTCTGGGTCACGGGCTGATTCATGGTATAGTTTCCTTGGCGACGGACATATGCGTGTGAAAGCACGGTTGCAGCGGGGATCGAGGTTGCTCGATGACCCGTTGTGCTGATTCATGAGGAGCGCATATGTCTACCCGGCGAAAAAAGACGACACAACCCAATCCGCGCGGTTCGAAGGCCGCCCATCCCGCACCGGACGCGTTCGACGAGCGGCTCGCGCGCCATCACGACGAGCTGCGCTGGCTCTATATGGAGCTGTACGGCAACGGCGACATGTTCGCCGAGCTTATCCACACCATGCGCTACTACTACGACGAGCGCCCGAAGGCGCTGCGCGCGCTCGATGCGAAGCGCGAGGCTGAGGGCGCCTGGTATCGCGACCAGAAGATGCTCGGCATGCAGATGTACATCGATAACTTCGCGGGCACCATCAAGGGGGTCGAGGAGAGGCTCCCGTACCTCGAGCGGTGCAACGTGACCTGCATCCACCTCATGCCGTTCCTTGACACGCCGCTCGACAAGAGCCGTTCGGACGGCGGCTACGCGGTGAGCGATTTCCGCCGCGTGCGACCCGACCTGGGCACCATGGACGACCTCGCGCACTTGGCGGCGACCTGCCATGAGCACGGCATCAGCCTGTGCATGGACTTCGTGATGAACCACACGTCCGGGGACCATGAGTGGGCGCGGCGGGCGCGCGCCGGCGAGGGCGAGTACATGAGCCGGTACTTCTTCGAGGCGAACCCCGCGGTGATCGAGCGCTATTCGCGTGACGTGCCCCAGGTGTTCCCCACGACGGCGCCGGGGCACTTCACCTACCTGCCCGAGCTCGGCCAGAGCGTCATGACGCAGTTCTACCCCTACCAATGGGACCTCAACTACCGCAACCCGCGCGTGTTCAACGAGATGATGTACAACTTCCTGTTCCTCGCGAACCAGGGCATGGACATCATCCGTCTCGATGCCGTCCCCTACATCTGGAAGGAGCTCGGCACGAATTGCCGCAACCTCCCGCAGGTCCACACCATCGTGCGCATGATGCGCATGATCGGCGAGGTCGTCTGTCCCGGCATCGCGCTGCTGGGCGAAGTGGTCATGGCGCCCGTAGAGGTCGTGCCCTACTTCGGCACCCCGGAGAAGCCCGAGTGCCACATGCTCTACAACGTGACCACGATGGCCACGACCTGGCACACCGTCGCCACGCGCGACACGCGCCTGCTGCGCAGCCAGCTCGGCGCCGTGTGCTCGCTGCCCGCCTCGTACACCTTCCTCAACTACCTGCGCTGCCACGACGACATCGGCTGGGGCCTCGACTATCCGCTCCTCGCGTCCTGGGGCCAGCGCGAGGTGGAGCACAAGCGCTTCCTCAACGACTACTTCCTGGGGTGGGCGCCGGGCAGCTCGAGCCGCGGCGCGCTCTACAACGCCGATCCCGTCACGGGCGACGCGCGCTTCTGCGGCACGACGGCCTCGATGTGCGGTATCGAGGCGGCGGGCTTCGAGGGCGACGCGGCGAAGATGGACGTCGCCATCGCGCAGGACCTCATGCTCCACGCCTACATGCTCACCCAGTCCGGCCTCCCCATCATCTACAGCGGCGATGAGGTCGCCCAGGTGAACGACTACAGCTACGTCGAGGATCCCGAGCGCGCGGACGATTCGCGCTACATCCACCGCGGCCGCTTCCCCTGGGAGCTCACCGAGCGCATCGACGAGGAGGGGAGCGTCCAGCAGCGCATCTTCGACGGGCTGCAGCTCCTCGAGCGCGTGCGCCGCGAGGACCCGGTGTTCTCGGCCGGGGCGCGCGTGTGGCCGAAGGACTACAGCGACCCCGCGATCCTGTGGATCGTGCGCGAGGTCGACGGCGAGACGTTGCACGCCGTGTTCAACTTCAGCGACCAGCCCAAGACCGTGTGGATGCCCGAGCCCGCCGAGTACACCGACCTCGTAGCCGGCACAAATGAGGAAGTCGCCACCGTCGACCTCCCCGCCTGGGGCTTCACCTGGCTCAAGCACATCTGGTAGGAACCCGTTTGCGAGTACGTAACCCGCTCATCTGAGATACGTTCTCCGCATCAACGGCCGAGCCATCCGCCCTCCCGCCGGGGCAGGCGCTCGCTCCGGCGCAGTTCCGCAGAAACGGCCCTCCCAGGGCCGTTTCGAGGACTGTCTGAGCACGGAGGGAGCGCCGGCCCCGGCGGGAGGGCGGAGCGCTCGCTACCGTTGCGCGTGCTGCTGGCGCCAAGCCCTGGGCGAGAGCCCGCGGGCGTTCTTGAACGCGCGCGAGAAGTGCAGCTGGTTGGGGTACCCCACCGCGCGGCCCACCTCGCCCACGGAAAGGTTCGAGAGCTTGAGCAGCTCGCAGGCCTTCTCGATGCGGAACCCGATGAGGAACTGCTGCGGCGAGACGCCCATCGCGTCGCGGAACACCTTGCCGAAGTAGCTGCGGTTGAGCCCGGCGTTGCGCGCGATGTCCTCGACCGTGATGTCGCCCTGGTAGTTCTGCTCGATGTAGGCGAGGGCGTTGTCCACGTAGAAGCTGTGCAGGCGGCTCGAGGCGCCCGAGCGGTGCGGCCGCGCTGACCCGAGGAAGGCGTCGAAGAACAGGTAGGCGCACGCCACGAGGTAGAACTGCGAGGCGCTGCGGTGCTCGAGCAGGCTGCGCATGGCGTCGACCATCTGCTCGCAGCGCTCCTCGTCTTGCGCCTGGTACACCGGGGAGGCGGGGGAGAAGCCCAGGCGGTCGAGGTTGGACTTCACATGCGCGCCGTCGAACTCGATCCAGATGTACTCCCAGGGCTCATCGAGGTCGGCGACATAGGTGGTGATCTGGCCGGGGAAGATGAGGAACCCCTCGCCCGCGTGGAGCTCGTGGACGGTCGCGCTCCCCATCTCGTCGGTGGCGGTGAGCGACCCTTTCCCCTCAAGAATGAAATGGAAGAGGTAGTGGCTTCGGCGCGCGGGACCGAAGGCGTGCCCCGGCGTGCACACCTCGCGGCCGTACTGGTAGGGCATGAGGTCGGTGAAGACACCGCCCTCGAAGGTTGAAAACTCGATCTCGTGTGGACGCATGACATCCTCCATCGCGTCGTGACCGGCTGCGTCGCTGTGCCGTGCACTTATGGCGTACTATATACCAAAATGCGATAAATAATCAACAAGGGTATATAATTCCTCTATAGATGTCGCAATATGATATATAAGCCTAATACATCATAAAACGTCGGCAATTACGTGGGCAAATACAGTATAGCGCTCCTGTGAAGACCTCCATCTGGTAGGGGAAATTTGATACCGTTGACCCCTCCTTTTCGACCGTCTATCGAATTTCCGGTAAAACTATACAAACTATTTACCCATATTTACCAGCGCTAACAAGAATTAAGTAAGTATTTATAGCTAAGTATGTGTATAACCTAGCAAAAGGATAATTTTTACTATGGACACATACGCTTTGTCTGTCGCCTACGTCAAAGCAGGTCAAGAGCTCACGTTGGAAGGGGAAGCTCGATGGCAGGACTCACGCTCGAACACGTTGGCAAGAAGTACCCCAATGGCTATGAGGGGGTGAAGGACTTCAACCTCGAGATCGCCGACAAGGAATTCATCATCTTCGTCGGTCCCTCTGGGTGCGGCAAGTCCACGACCCTCCGCATGATCGCCGGCCTCGAGGACATCACCTCGGGCACGCTCAAGATCGACGGCCGCGTTGTGAACGACGTCGAGCCGAGCGAGCGCGACATCGCTATGGTCTTCCAGAACTATGCCCTCTACCCGCACATGACGGTCTACGAGAACATGGCCTTCCCGCTGCGCTTGCGCAAGGTGGACAAGGCCGAGATCGACAAGGCCGTCCACGAGGCCGCGCGCATCCTCGACCTCGAGAAGCTGCTCGACCGCAAGCCGTCGGCGCTCTCCGGCGGCCAGCGCCAGCGCGTCGCCATGGGTCGCGCCATCGTGCGCAAGCCCAAGGTCTACCTCATGGACGAGCCGCTCTCGAACCTCGACGCCAAGCTGCGCGTCCAGATGCGCGCCGAGATCTCGAAGCTCCACGACCGCCTGGGCGCCACGATCATCTACGTCACGCACGACCAGACGGAGGCCATGACGCTCGGCACGCGCATCGTCGTCATGAAGGAAGGCGTCATGCAGCAGGTGGACACGCCGTCCAAGCTCTACGCCGAGCCCTGCAACCTCTTCGTCGCCGGCTTCATCGGCAGCCCCCAGATGAACTTCATCGATGCCACGGTGGGCGAGGCCGAGGGCAAGATCACGCTCACCTTCGGCGGGAACACCATCTCCGTGCCCGAGTCGAAGGCCGAGGCGCTCAAGCCCTACATCGGCCGGGTCGTCATCGCCGGCATCCGCCCGGAGGACGTCATCGAGGAGCACGAGCACGCCGAGGACAAGCGCCTCTCCGAGCCCATCGACTCGCTCGTCACGGTCTACGAGCTCCTGGGCGCCGAGGCCATGATCTACGGCGACGTGGACGGCGGCGCCATCTCCGCGCACGTGTCCGCCACGAACCCCGCGCGCACCGGCAGCCGCATCAGGGTCGCCTTCGACATGGACAAGCTCCATGTATTCGACAAGGAGACCGAGCTGGCCATCGTCCACTAGCCCGAGAGGAGAGCAGATATGCTGAGCAAACCCATATCGCGGCGCTCGCTTCTGGGCCTCACCGCAGCGGGCGCGGCCTCGCTCATGTTCGCCGGCTGCACCAAGGAGCGCTCGGACGGCAAGATCGAGGTCGAGATCGTGAGCTACAAGCAGGAGGCCGTGAGCATCTTCGAGCAGATCATGGCCGACTTCAACGCGACCCACGACGACATCTACCTCAACATCCAGAGCCCCGCGGACGCCGTGACCGTCATGAAGACGCGCTTCGTGCGCGAGAACTACCCGGACGTGATCGGCATCGGCGGCGACGCGGACTACGCGAGCTTCGTCGACTCCGAGATCCTCGCCGACGTGAGCGATTACCCCGGCATGGATTCCGTGAGCCCGGCCTACATTGACATCCTGAAGAGCGTCACGTACATCCCGATGGAGGGCGTCTACGGCGTGCCGTACGTGGCGAACGCCGCCGGCATGCTCTACAACAAGCAGATGTTCGCCGATAAGGGCTGGGCCATCCCCGAAACCTGGGACGAGCTCATCGCGCTCTGCGACGAGATCGTCGCCGAGGGTGAGGTCGCCCCGTTCTACCTGGGCTACGCCGACACCTGGACGATCCTCTCGCCGTGGAACTCCATCGCGGTGAACATGGTGCCGAGCGACCTCGCGCGCCAGGTGAACGCCGGCGAGGCCACCTTCGCCGAGTACTACGGCGCGCCCGCCCGCCGCATGCGCCAGATGCTGAAGTACAGCCAGACCACCATCGGCGACCCCGGTCCCTTCTCCATCCAGTACAACGACGCCTGCACCCGCTTCGGCAACGGCATGTCGGCGATGTACCCCTGCGGCAGCTTCGCGGTCCCGCAGATCCTGCGCGCCGGCACCGACATCCAGGTCGGGATGTTCCCCATGCCCTCGGCCGAGAACCCGGAGGACCGCATCGTCGTCTCCGGCGTCGACCTGCAGTGGTGCGTGGCCGAGACCTGCAAGCACAAGGATGCCGTCTACGAGGTGCTCGACTTCTTGAGCTCGCCGGATTACCTGCAGACCTACATCTCCGACCAGCGCGCCATCTCGTGCATCGAGGGCGACTTCGAGCTCGACCCGCTGTTCGACGACATCAAGCCCTGGCTCGAGGAGGGTCGCGTCCTCGACTACCTGGACCACTCCTACCAGAGCGCCATGGCGGTCGACGCGCAGCTCCAGACCATGCTGCAGGACAACGACGGCACCGAGGACGAGATCATCGACCGCTTCCTCAAGAAGTTCGATTCGGATTGGCAGCGCTACAACCGCAACGTCATCCGCCAGGTCCAGGAGTACGACCGCCAGCACGGTATCGAGAGCTAAGGGGGAACCTCAATGGCCACACGTGCGCAGGGCAAGGTCGGCACGAACCGCATGAGGACGTTCTACGCGATCCTCATCCCCGTGCTCATCTTGTTCGTTGCCTTCAACACCTACCCGCTCATCACGGGCTTTCTGTACAGCTTCACCGATTCGAAGGGCTACGGCGCCTTCAACATCGTCGGCCTGCAGAACTACGCCGACCTCTTCACCGACACGCGCGTCCTGAACTCCTACCTCTTCACGTTCAAGGTCGCCGTCGTCGCCACCATCCTCACGAACGTGTTCTCGCTCATGCTCGCGATGGCGCTCTCGAGCAAGATCAAGTTCAAGAGCGCGCTGCGCGGCCTGTTCTTCGTGCCGCAGATCCTCGGCGCGCTCGTCGTGGGCTACGTGTTCCAGTTCCTGTTCACCTGGCTCATCCCGGCGCTCTTCAACACCGACTACACGATCCTCGGCGACCCCACGTGGGCGTGGGTGGCCATCGTGGTGGTGCTCGTGTGGCAGAGCTGCGCGCAGACCACGATCATCTACATCACCGGATTGTCGTCGGTGCCCGAGGACGTCTACGAGGCGGCCGCGCTCGACGGCGCGAAGGGCTGGAACAAGTTCCGCTACATCACGTTCCCGCTCATCATGCCCTCCGTCACCACGAACATGGTGCTCGTGATGAAGAACATGCTCATGGTGTTCGACCAGATCATCGCCATGACGAACGGCGGCCCGTCGCAGTCCACGGAATCCATCTCCTTCCTCATCTACAACAATGGCCTGTCCGGCGGGCAGTTCGGGTTCCAGTGCGCCAACGCCGTCATCTTCTTCATCCTCATCGCCGCGATCTCGGTTATCCAGACGCGCTTTTTGAATAGCAGAGAGGAGCAGCTGTAATGGCACGCAACGCTACGGCGAAGGTCTCGGAGCGGGTCAACTGGCCCATTACCATCGCCCTGATCGTCCTCGCGGCGGTCACCATCATCTTCCCGCTGTACATGACGGTGCGTATCGCCGTGTCCGAGCGCTATCCCATGGGTCTCGAGATCTTCACGCTGCCCGAAACCTGGGACTTTGCGAACTTCCTCGAGGCCATCGAGGCCACGGACTTCTTCGTCACGTTCATGAACTCGCTCATCATCACGGCCGTGGCCGTGGTCGTGTCCATCGTGGTGCACAGCCTCGCGGCGTACGCCATCGGGCGCAACATGGAGAAGAAGCCCTTCAAGCTGAGCTACTACTTCATCGTCGCCGGCATGTACGTGCCGTTCGCGATCCTCATGATGCCGCTCGTGAAGCAGACCGCCGTGCTCCATCTGGACAACATGGTGGGCGTCATGATCCTCTACGTGGTGTTCTACATGCCCATGAACGTCATGCTCTACACGGGCTACCTGCGCAACATCCCGCTCGCGCTCGAGGAGGCCGCGCGCGTGGACGGCGCCCGCACCTGGACGACGTTCTGGAAGGTCATCTTCCCCATCATGAAGCCCATGCACGCCACCGTGGCGGTGCTCACCGGCCTCGCGGTGTGGAACGACGTCATGACCCCGCTCGTCATCATGGGCGGCTCGGGCGTGAACACGCTGCCGCTCGCGCAGATGACGTTCCAGACGACGTTCGGCACTGATTACTCGCTCGCCTTCGCGTCGTATCTGCTCGCCATGCTGCCCATGATCATCTTCTACATCTTCGCGCAGAAGCAGATCATCGGCGGCGTCACGAACGGCGCGGTTAAGTAGTTTCTCTTGCGTGCCCGGCGCGCTCCCGCGGGCGTGCCGGGCGCGACGTATACTGTCGGTGACCCCGGCCGGGCTGCGCCCCGACCGGGGCTTCGCACGAATATCTTGCTCGAAAGGCTGGCGATCATGCCCATCAGCTTCGACGAATCCACCCGCGTCTTCACGCTCACCACCCGATCGACCACCTACCAGATGCTTGCGGACTCCTACGGTTTCCTGCTGCACCTCTACTACGGCGCGCGCTCGGACGGCTTCATGGCCTACCTCGTGACCTATGCGGACCGGAGCGGCATGTGCGGCTGCCCCTACGATGTGAACGACCGCACCTACTCGCTCGACGTCCTGCCGCAGGAGTACCCGTTCCAGGGCGCGGGCGACATGCGCAGCCCGCTGCTCGTGGTGCGCGACGAGAGCGGCGCCTTCGGATGCGACTTGCGCTACGACGGTTACGAGATTCGTCCGGGCAAGTACGCCCTGCCGGGCCTGCCGGCGGTCTACAGCGACGATGAGGCCGACGGCGCCGAGACCCTTATGGTGCGCCTGCGCGACGCGCGCCTGGGCCTCGTGGTCGAGCTCCTCTACGGCGTCATGCCCGAGCTCGACGTTATCACCCGCGCCGCCGTGATCAGGAACGAGGGCACCGGGCGCATCACCGTCGACCGGGCGCAGACCGCCTGCCTCGACTTCGTGCACGGCGACTTCGACGTCATCTCGTTCCACGGCCGCCACGCCATGGAGCGCATCCCCGACCGGCACCGCGTGGGCCACGGCACGTTCTCGGTTGGGAGCCGCCGCGGCATGTCGTCGAACCAGTACAGCCCGGTCATGCTGCTCTGCGACCACGACGCCACGGAATCGACCGGCCGCGCCTGGGGCATGAACTTCGTGTACAGCGGCGGCTTCGAGGCCGAGGTGACCGGCGAGCAGTTCGACCAGACCCGCATGCAGATGGGCCTTTCGGACGATCGCTTCTCCTATCCCTTGGAGCCCGGCGAGCAGCTCGTGGCGCCCGAGGTCATCATGACGTACTCGAGCGAGGGCATCGAGCGCGTGTCGCAGAACTTCCACCGCTGCATCCGCACGCGCGTGTGCCGCGGCATCTGGCGCGACGCCGCCCGCCCCGTGCTCATCAACAGCTGGGAGGCGTTCTACTTCGACTTCACGGGCGAGTGCCTCGTGAAGCTCGCGGAGCGCGCCGCGAGCCTGGGCATCGAGATGCTCGTCATGGACGACGGCTGGTTCTCCACGCGCCGCGACGACCTGCGCGCCCTCGGCGACTGGACGGTGAACGAGGGGAAGCTCGGAGGGACGCTCGCCGAGCTCGTCGACCGGGTGAACGCCCTGGGCGTGAAGTTCGGCATCTGGGTGGAGCCCGAGATGGTGAGCGAGGACAGCGAGCTGTACCGCGAGCATCCCGACTGGGTGCTCGCCGTGCCCGGCAAGGGCCCTGTGCTCGGCCGCGACCAGCTCGTGCTCGACCTCTCGCGCGAGGAGGTGCGCGACAACCTCTTCGAGCAGCTCTGCCGCGTGCTCGACCAGGCGAACATCGAGTACGTGAAGTGGGATTACAACCGCAGCATCGTCGACACGTACTCGCGCGCCTCGAACGACCAGGGCAAGGTTCTCTACGACTACATGCTCGGCCTCTACGACCTGCTCGAGCGCCTCGTCGAGCGCTACCCGAAGATCCTGTTCGAGGGGTGCTCCGCGGGCGGCGGCCGCTTCGACGCCGGCATGCTCTACTACATGCCGCAGATCTGGACGAGCGACAACACCGACGCCGTCAACCGCCTGAAGATCCAGTACGGCACCTCGTTCGGCTTCCCGAGCTCCGCCATGGGCGCGCACGTCTCGGCCTGCCCGAACGAGATCAACGGCCGCAGCGTCCCGCTCACCACGCGCGGCATCACCGCCATGCAGGGCGCGGCCTTCGGCTACGAGCTCGACCTCATGAAGCTCCCGGAGCGCGCCTGCGAGCACATCCGCCGGCAGGTGAAGCGCTTCCACGAGATCGAGCCCATCGTGCGCGAGGGGCTCCTGTACCGCCTCGACTCGCCGCAGACGGACGCGATCTGCGCATGGGAGTACGTGACCGAGGACGGCGCGCAGGCCGTGGTGAGCGCGGTGCGCCTCGAGGTTGAGGGCTACGGCGTGGCGAACTACGTGGTGCCGCGCGGGCTCACCCCGGGCGCGAGCTATCGCGACCTGGATTCCGGCGTGGTGTACCCGGCGGACGCCCTCATGGACATGGGTTTCCCGCTGCCCGTGCGGCTCGAGGCGAACGCCGCGGTGATGTACCGCTTCGAGCGCGTGGACTAGCGCGCCCGTTCCTGGCCGGCTGCCCGGTTCGCCTGACCGGGCAGCCGGCGTGACCGTTCGCGATTGAGAAGGGGAGCGTATGCTCGATGATTATCGCCGGGCGCGCAAGCTCGCGGCCAAGCAGTTGCAGGTGGATGTCGAGGCGGGGCGCTACCCCTACCTGCCCGCGCTCGACGACATCCTGAAGGGCGAGGGCTGCCAGGGCGAGATCCCCATCGGCACCACCGAGATCGACATCGCCCTCATCGCGGGCACGCGCACGCACGGCCGCCAGAACAGCTTCGCCACGAACTTCATGCCCCTGCCCGAGGCCTCGAGCGAGTTCGCGATGAAGTGGAGCGACCTCATCGATTCTCAACGCGAGGAGGGCATCCGCGACCCCATCCTCGTCTACGAGTTCTTCCAGCGCTTCTACGTACAGGAAGGCAACAAGCGCGTCTCGGTGCTGCGCTTTTTGGGACAGCCGACCATCACGGCGCAGGTCGTCCGCGTGGTACCCATGGCGTCGGACTCCAAGGCGTACCGCGTCTACCAGGAGTTCATGCGCTTCTACAGCGTCGCGCCCATCTACGGCATCGTGCTCACCGAGGAGGGCTCCTACGCGAAGCTCGCCGCCTTCGCCGGGCGCGACCTCGAGGAGGCGTGGCCGGACGAGGTGGTGCACGACCTGCGCCAGGCGTTCGACTCCTTCCTCATGGCGTTCAAGAAGCACGGCGGGGAGCACCTGGGCGTGACCGCGGGCGACGCGTTCCTCGTCTACCTCAAGATCTTCGGCTTCCACCAGGCGGTCGAATCGCTGCCGAGCGAGGTGTCGCGCCATGTGGCGCGCATCTGGGACGAGTTCGTCGTGGCGCGCGACGGCGGCAAGGTCGCCTACCTGGAGGATCCCGCCGAGGGCAAGACCCCTGTCATCAGCGAGCTCAAGAGCCTCCTGCCCGTGAGCTCCTACAAGCCCTTCCGCGTCTCGTTCATCTACGAGCGCTCGCCCGAGACGGACGGGTGGTGCGCCCTGCACGACAAGGGCAGACTCATGCTCGAGCGCTACATGGGCTCCACGGTGGAGACGCGCGCCCATCCCTTCTGCGCGGAGGACGACGCCTTCGACGAGGCGGTCGATCGCGCGATCGCCGCGGGCTCCGACCTCGTGGTGACGATCTCGCCCACGCAGATGCATTCCTGCCTGCACGCGGCCGTCCTGCATCCGGACACGCCCTTCATCAACTGCTCCGTGAGCCTCTCGCACAGCGCGGTGCGCACGTTCAGCGGCCGGCTCTACGAGGCGAAGTTCCTGCTTGGCGCGCTCGCGGCGACCCTCGCGGAGAACCATCGCATCGGGTATGTGGCGGAGGTGCCGACCTTCGGCAGCGTCTCGGCGATCAACGCCTTCGCCATCGGGGCGGCCATGGTCGACCCCGCCTCGACCATCTACCTCAAGTGGTTCTCGGCGAAGGACTACGACTGGAAGCGCGAGCTCGCGGAGGCGGACGTGCGCATCGTCTCGGCGCGCGACTACCTCGACCCGCTCGCGCCCGACGAGCCGTGGGGCCTCTACCGCATCGAGGACGACGGCACGTCCACGCACCTCGCCGAGCCCGTCTGGAAGTGGGGGCGCTACTACCGGCTCATCGTCCAGTCCATCCGCAACCAGACCTGGAAGCGCGTGGGGGAGTCCATCTCCGGTGCCGCGCTCAACTACTGGTGGGGCATGTCGGCGGGCATCCTCGACGTGCACCTCTCCGAGGCGCTGCCGTACGGCCAACGCACGCTCATCGACGTCCTGCGCCAGTCCATCTTGACGCACCGCATCGACCCGTTCGCCGGCGAGCTCGTGAGCCAGGAGGGCGTCGTGCAGCTCGACGGCGCGGGGCGCCTGCCGAGCTCCGAGATCGTGCGGATGCGCTGGCTCAACGCCAACGTCGTGGGGCGTCTGCCCGAGCAGCGCGAGCTCTCCTGGAACGGCCTCGAGCAGGTCGAGGTGAGCGGCCTCATCCCGCTCGACGTGGAGAAGCTGCCCCATAAGGGGACGACATCATGAGGATCCTCGCCATCTCGGACACCGAGGAGGACCGCCTCACGACGCGCGCCGGCCTCGAGGCGCTCGGCCCGCTCGACTTCATCGTGTCGTGCGGCGACCTCCCCGCGACGTACCTCGAGACGATCGTCACGCTCGCGAACGTGCCTCTGCTCTACGTGCCGGGCAACCACGACACCTCGTACGCGGAGCACCCGCCGCTCGGGTGCATGCCCATCGACGGGAAGCTCATCTCGTGCTGCGGCCTGCGCATCGTCGGCCTCGGGGGGTCGCTGCGCTACAACGACCGCGTCTACGGCTTCACGGAGCAGGAGATGCGCTGGCGCATGTACAAGATCGCGCTGCGGGCGAAGTGGTCGGGCGGCGCGGACCTCATGGTGACGCACGCCCCGCCGCGCGGCTTCGGCGACCTCGACGACTACCCGCACCGGGGCTTCGAATCATTCAACGTGGCGCTCGACATGCTCCGGCCGCGCCTGCTCGTCCACGGCCACGTGCACATGGAGTACGGCCGCATCGAGCGCGAGCGCGACCACCCGTCGGGCGCGCGCCTCGTGAACGCCTGCGGCTCGCGGATCATCGAATTCTGAGCGCGCGTCCCCGCGCCCGGCGCCCGCGCGCGCCCGGGTGGGGGAGCGACGCATGTGGGCGCGGCGTGTGAGCGCGCCCGTGCGCGAGCTTTACCGTGTGCACGCAGGCGGTATCTGCTATCATACGAGAGCTGTGCGCGACACGCGGGCGTGGCGGAATTGGTAGACGCGCTGGATTTAGGTTCCAGTGGGCTTCCCGTGAAGGTTCGAGTCCTTTCGCCCGCACCAGCGCAGACGCCCCTCGGGGCTTCCGCCGCACGCGGCGGTGAGAGAGAAAAACAGGTTCCAGCGCCTGAGGCTATGCTGGGTAGGTTAGAGGAGGAACGTTGAACATCACTGCATCTGACGTCGAGAACGGCATCCTGACCGCGACGGTGACCATCCCCGCCGCCGACGTCGACGACGCGATCAAGAAGGCCTATCGCGATGCCGCCAAGCGGTACAACTTCCCGGGCTTCCGCCGCGGCAAGGCCCCGCGCCCGGTCATCGACCGCATGCTCGGCGAGGGCGCCGTGCTCGCGATCGCGACCGAGGACGCGGTGAACGCCGTCGCGCCCGAGATCCTCGAGGACCTCGACATCGTCCCCGTCAAGGACGGCGAGTTCAAGGTCGACGCCATCGTCAAGGACCACGAGGACTTCACCTTCTCGGTCGACTACAAGATGCGCCCCGAGCCCGCCCTCTCGTCCTACGAGCCCGTCTCCATCGAGATGCCGCCCGCCGAGGTCACCGACGCCGAGATCGACGCCCAGATCAACATGCTCCTGGCCTACCAGGTGAAGTTCGAGGACGTCGAGGATCGCGGCGTGGAGGCCGAGGACTTCGTCACCGTCGACATCAAGGACGTGAAGAACGCCGAGTCCCTCGCCGGCGAGGGCCGCGCGGTCTTCGTGGGCTCCGGCTCGATGCCCGAGGCCGTCGAGGAGGGCCTCAAGGGCATGAAGGCCGGCGAGTCCAAGGAGATCTCCTGGACGCCTGAGGGCGAGGACGCCGAGGAGGCCACGGTCGAGGTCACCGTCAAGTCCATCCGCGCCCGCATCACCCCCGAGCTCACCGATGAGCTCGCCAAGGAGACCTTCGGCTTCGACAGCGTCGAGGCCATGCGCGACGCCGTGAAGCTCGAGATCGAGCAGGACAAGCAGTCCCGCCTGCCCGGCATCAAGGAGAGCCGCTGCGTGGCCGCCCTCGCCGAGCGCCTCGAGCTCGAGGAGATGGACGAGGACTACGAGCAGTCCGTCTTCCAGGAGCTCGGCCAGCAGTTCCTCTCGAACCTCTCCGCGCGCGGCATGAGCCTCGACCAGTGGCTCCAGGCCAACCGCCTCACCTCCGAGCAGTTCATCTCCGACCTGCATCACCAGGCCGACGACGTCGCCCGCGAGTCGCTCGCCCTCGACGCGCTCGCCCGCGAGCTCAAGATCGAGGTCACCGATGAGGACATCGACGCCGAGTTCGAGCGCGCCGGCGTGGAGGACGTCGAGGTCTCGAAGGCCAGCTTCGTCACCGAGGGCCGCATGCCCGCCGTGCGCGACTCCATCCGCCGCTCGAAGGCCTGCGACTGGCTCGTCGAGAACGCCCAGGTGACCGAGGTCGACGAGGTGGCCCGCGCCGCCGAGGCCGAGGACAGCGAGGAGGGCGCCTCCGAGGAGGCCGCCGAGTAGCGGTATAGCCTTCCCCCGATATGGGTACCGTCCCGTATCGGTAAACCGACGCATTCGTACGGTGGTCGACCGCGCCCGGCGCAGGTTCCGGCCACCGTACGCGTTTCTCGAACCTTGAAGGAAGGAGCCCCATGATTTCCCGGATCGATTCCGCCCTCGTCCCCTACGTCATCGAGCAGACGCCGCGGGGCGAGCGCAGCTACGACATCTACTCGCGCCTCCTGAACGACCGCATCGTCTTTCTGGGCGAGGAGATCAACTCCGTGACGGCGAACCTCGTGATCGCCCAGCTCCTGCATCTTGAGAGCCAGGACGCGGAGAAGGACATCTCGCTCTACATCAACTCGCCCGGCGGCGAGGTGTACTCGGGCCTCGCGATCCTCGACACCATGAACTTCATCAAGCCCGACGTCTCCACCATCTGCGTGGGCATGGCGGCCTCCATGGCCGCGGTGCTGCTCGCGTGCGGCGCGCGCGGCAAGCGCTTCTGCCTGCCGAACTCCATGGTGATGATCCACCAGCCGAGCGGCGGTGCCCAGGGCCAGCAGACCGAGATCGAGATCGTGGCGCAGGAGATCAAGGAGACGCGCCACAACCTCAACCGCATCCTCGCCGACGCGACCGGCCAGTCCATCAAGAAGGTCGAGCGCGACACCGAGCGCGACCACTACCTGCGCGCCGACGCCGCCCTCGAGTACGGCCTCGTCGACCGCATCATCGCGTCCCGCTCCGACGCTGCGAAGGGTGCTGAGTAATGGCCAGGGACACGCATACCATGCCGCCGCGGGGGCCGCACGACCCGAGCATGCCCGCCAACCCCATCCGCTGCTCGTTCTGCGGCAAGGAGCAGGGGCAGGTCCGCAAGCTCGTGAAGGGCCCCACCAACACCTACATCTGCGATGAGTGCGTGGCCGCCTGCGTCGAGATCCTCGAGGAGTCGCTCGCGAGCGACTTCATGGCCGAGCACCCCGACTTCGACCCCGGCCTGTACGGCGACCTGCGCCATGCGTTCGCCGCGGACGCCGAGGAGGCGGAGGCCGTCGAGGAGGAGCCCGAGCAGAAGCAGGTCATCAGCCGCGTGCCCACGCCGCACGAGATCTACGACGAGCTCTCCCAGTACGTGATGGGGCAGGAGGACGCCAAGCGCGCCATGTCCGTCGCCGTCTACAACCACTACCGCCGCGTGCTCGAGGGCGGCGCCGCCGAGGGCGCGCGCGACGAGAGCGACGGCATGACGCCCCTGGAGCCGCTCGGCAAGCACTCCGCGCCTGCGGACGACCTCTCGGCCGTGGAGCTCGCGAAGTCGAACATCCTCTTGCTCGGGCCCACCGGCACGGGCAAGACGCTCCTCGCGCAGACGCTCGCCCGCATCCTCGAGGTGCCGTTCGCCATCGCGGACGCCACGGCCTTGACCGAGGCGGGCTACGTGGGCGAGGACGTGGAGAACATCCTGCTCAAGCTCATCACCGCGGCGGACGGCGACATCTCCCGCGCCGAGGTGGGCATCATCTACATCGACGAGATCGACAAGATCGCGCGCAAGGCGGAGAACCTCTCCATCACGCGCGACGTCTCCGGCGAGGGCGTGCAGCAGGCGCTGCTCAAGATCCTCGAGGGCACCGTCGCGAGCGTGCCGCCCCAGGGCGGTCGCAAGCACCCCCAGCAGGAGTTGCTGCAGATCGACACCACGAACATCCTGTTCATCTGCGGTGGCGCGTTCGTGGGCCTCGACAAGATCGTGGCCGACCGCGTGGGCAACAAGGGCATCGGCTTCAACTCCGAGATCGCCGGTCCCAGCTCCACCGACGAGAACGATCTGCTGCGCCAGGTGCTGCCGCAGGACCTGAACGCCTTCGGCATGATCCCCGAGTTCATCGGCCGCACGCCCGTCATCACCGAGACGCGCGCGCTCGACGAGGACGACCTCGTGCGGATCCTCACCGAGCCCCGCAACGCCATCGTGAAGCAGTACCGCCGCATGTTCCAGCTCGAGGGCGTGGACCTCGAGTTCGAGCCCGAGGCCCTGCGCGAGGTGGCCCGCATGGCGCTCGCCCGCAAGACCGGCGCGCGCGGCCTGCGCTCCATCTGCGAGGACGTGCTCCAGCAGACGATGTTCGACCTGCCGAGCGAGCGGGGCGTGGCGAAGGTCGTCGTCACCGCCGCGGCCGTCCGCGGCGAGGAGCAGCCGCTCCGCGTGGCCGCCTAACCCCACCTGATAAAATGGTGTCAGTCACCTTTTTATCACGTCCAGATCACCAAGGAAGGGATTGACCTCCATGGAAGAGATGCCGAAGACCTACGATCCGCAGGAGACGGAGCCCAAGATCTTGGCGAAGTGGCTCGGCGGCGGGTACTACCGTCGCAGCCCCGAGCGCCGTCCGGGCGCGGGCGACTGCACGATCGTCATTCCGCCGCCGAACGTGACCGGCAAGCTCCACATGGGGCACGCCCTCGACGACTCCATCCAGGATGCCATCGTGCGCTGCGCGCGCATGCGCGGCAAGTCCACGCGCTGGATCTTCGGTACCGACCACGCCGGCATCGCCACGCAGACGAAGGTCGATAAGAAGCTGAAGGCCGAGGGCGTGAGCCGCCTCGAGCTGGGCCGCGAGAAGTTCATCGACGCCTGCTGGGATTGGACGCACGAGTACGGCGGCATCATCCAGCAGCAGATCCGCCGCATGGGCTGCTCCATCGACTTCGAGGACGAGCGCTTCACCATGGACCCGGAGTACGCCCACGCCGTGCGCCGCGTGTTCTGCGATTGGTACCACGACGGCCTCATCTACCGCGGCAAGCGCATCGTGAACTGGTGCCCGAGCTGCACGACCGCCATCTCGGACGACGAGGCGGAGTACAAGGACGAGCACGGCCACCTGTGGTACCTGCGCTACCCGCTCACCGAGCCGGTGGATGGCCAGGAGTACATCGTCGTGGCCACGACGCGCCCCGAGACCATGCTCGGCGACACGGGCGTGGCGGTGAGCCCGAAGGATCCGGAGAAGGCGGCGTTCATCGGCAAGACCGTGAAGCTGCCCATCGTCGACCGCGAGATCCCCATCTTCTCCGACTACCACGTGGACGCGGGCTTCGGCACCGGCTTCGTGAAGGTCACGCCCGCGCATGACCCGAACGACTACGCGATGGGTCAGGCGCACGACCTGCCGCAGATCAACATCTTCGACGAGCACGCCGTCGTGGTCGACGGCTACGGCGCGTTCTCCGGCATGACGCGCGACGAGTGCCGCGAGGCCGTCGTCGCCTGGTTCGAGGAGCACGGCCTGCTCGACCACATCGAGGAGCACGACCACTCCGTCATGCACTGCTACCGCTGTGACACCACGCTCGAGCCCTGGCTCTCCGAGCAGTGGTTCGTGGCCGTGGACAAGCTCAAGGGCCCGGCCATCGAGGCGGTGACCTCGGGCAAGGTGCGCTTCAACGCCGAGCGCTGGCGTCAGAGCTACCTCACGTGGATGGAGAACCTCAAGGACTGGTGCATCTCGCGCCAGCTGTGGTGGGGCCACCGCATCCCGGTCTTCTACTGCGAGGACTGCGGCTGGGAGGACGCCCTCATGGAGGACACCGACGTGTGCCCGAAGTGCGGCGGCCACCATGTGCACCAGGACGAGAACGTGCTCGACACCTGGTTCAGCTCGCAGCTGTGGACGTTCGCCACGCAGGGCTGGCCGGAGCACCCCGAGCGCCTCAAGGGGCATCATCCCACCACGGCGCTCGTCACCGCGCGCGACATCATCGCGCTCTGGGTGGCGCGCATGATCATGAGCTCGCTCTACTTCCTGGACGAGGTGCCGTTCCACGACGTCGTGATCTACCCCACGGTGCTCGCCAAGGACGGCAGCCGCATGTCCAAGAGCAAGGGCAACGGCGTCGACCCCATGGACCTCATGGACATGTACGGCGCGGACGCCATGCGCTTCAACCTGCTCTCGCTCTTCACGGCGAACCAGGACGTGCGCTTCGACGCCGACTTCGACAAGGACAAGCGTTTCATCGGCTCCGCCCGCACCGAGCAGGCGAAGGCCTTCATCACGAAGATCTGGAACGCGAGCCGCTTTTTGCTCATGAACATGGAGGGCTACACCCCCGGCGCGCCGTGCGCGGAGACGCCGGCCGACGCCTGGATGCTCTCCCGCCTGGCCAAGACCGTGGCCGCGGTGACCGAGGGCATCGAGCACTACGCCTTCGGCGACGTGGCGCGCACCGTCCAGAGCTTCTTCTGGAACGAGGTGTGCGACTGGTACATCGAGGTCACGAAGACGCGGCTGAACGGCCAGGGCGAGGACGGCGCCGCCGAGCGCCTGCAGGCGCAGCGCAACCTCATCTTCGTGCTCGACACGAGCCTGCGCCTCATGCACCCGCTCATGCCGTTCGCGACCGAGGCCATCTGGGACGTCATGCCGGTGAGCTGGCTCGACATCGACCCCGAGACGGGGGAGGGCGAGAAGGCCGCTGCGCTCATGGTGGCCGAGTGGCCGGAGCCCGAGCGCTTCGCCGCCTACATCGACGACGCGGGCGAGCACGCCTTCGAGCTCGCGCGCGCCGTGGTGACGGACGTGCGCTCGACGCGCGCCCGCTACCGCATCAGCCCCAAGGAGCAGCTCGACGTGACCATCCGCGCGACGTCGCAGGAGGTCGCCGATGCCATCAACGGCATGGGGGCGTTTATCTGCATGTTCGCGCGCGTGGGGCAGCTCGGCATCACGACCGACGAGATCGCCGAGAAGCCCGCGGGCTCGATCGTGCTCACCGGCCCCGATTTCGACGCCTACGTGTTCGTGGGCGACCTTGTGGACTTCGCGGCCGAGCGCGCGCGCATCGAGAAGACCATCGCAAAGGCCGAGAAGGAGCTTGCCGGCGTGCGCAAGACCCTTGCGAACGAGGGCTTTATCGCCAAGGCCGCGCCCGATGTCGTGGCCAAGAAGCGCGAGCGCGCGGAGGAGCTCGAGGCGCAGCTCGAGGCGCTCGCCGCCCAGCTCGCCGACTTCGCCTAACGCGGGCGCCGCGCCGTTCTCGCGGATCGGTTCGCGTGCTTCGCTGAGCGCGGCAGAAAGCGTCGCATATCTCGATAGTCAAGGCTGAAATCCGGCCCCACTACCGAGCTATGCGACGCTTTGTTCATCCGGAGCGGCCGTCTGCACCACCCAGATAGGCCGGTTGTTATCAAACAGCGGTTGACGGTAGCGCAAGGACGCATCCCTGACCGGGGCTTTCGTACAATTATGTGCGGCTCTGTATCGGTTGCTGACGATCCGCTTGGCGTATGCCGGCGGATGCCATGGTGGTTGCGTCTATGAACATTCAACAACTTCGCTATTTCTGCTCCGTCATGAAGGCGGGCACGTTCTCGGCTGCGGCGCGCGAGGAGGGCGTGTCGGTCCAGGCCGTCTCGAAGGCGCTTGCCGCGCTCGAGGATGAGGTCGGACGGCCGCTCTTCCTCCGCAAGAACAAGGGTGTCATCGCCACCACCCAAGCGCATCGGTTCCAGGAGCGCGCCCAGCGGGCGGTCGTCGCGTTCGACGAGGCGGAGGCCTTCGTCCGCGCGAGCCGGGACGAGCTTCCCCGGGAGCGCGACGCGCTCAGCATCCTCATCGCCGTGCCGTCGTTCAACAACCATGTCGCCGTGTGCCGCGGGCTCGAGCGCTTCCTGTCCGGCAGGCTCGGCATGGCGGTGAGCGTGGGCATCTGCTCGGGCGCCGATGCCATCCCGCACCTGCTCTCGCATGAGCTCGACGTCCTCATCGCGGTGGGGGAGTACGAGGACGCGCGCTGCGACGCCACCGTGTTCGGCTCGCTTCCCACGGGCGCGTTCGTCACGGGCTCCCACCCGCTCGCCGTCCGCGGTTCCGTTACACTCGCGGACCTCGCGCCGTACCCCGTGTGCCATGCGAGTGGCCTCGACGACTTCAACGAGACCATCCTCAACCGCTACCGCGCGCACGGCCTGGCTTCGCCGGTGCGCGTCGTGCGCTCCCAGGAGGCGTTCGAGCACCTCGTGCTCGAGGAGCGGGGCTATGCGTTCGGCGTGGGCATCCAGAGCCTTTCCGCGGTGCCCGACGGCAGGCTGCTGCGCATCGACGAGCCGGGTGCCCTGAGCGTGCCCGTGTGCGCCATCACCGCCCGCGATTTCAAGAGCGATCGCTACCGCGCCCTCGAGCGCTTCATGCTCAAAGAGTTCCCCCAGTTCATGGCCGCGTTCGCCGCCGGATCGTAGCGTCGCCGCAACCGCGTCTCCCCGAAACCCGGCCTTCCCACGCCGTAAAACGAAGCGCCGCCCGCCCCGATGCCAGTCGGGACGGGCGGCGCTCGTGCGTTCATGCACCTCGGCCGGCGCGGTTAGCTCTGCTCTGTGCCCTCGAGCTTGTCGATGGACGCGCCCTGGCGCTCCACGAATTCGTCGGCCTGCTCGAGCTCCTCGACCTCGTTCGGGTCGTCGAGGATGTCCTGTGCGTCCTCGTGCGTGAACTGCTGCTGGTAGGGGGCGATGCCGTAGCGCGTGAGCATGAGGCGCATCTCGCGCTTGAGGTTGCGCTCGAGCGCGCCGCGGTTCCGCTCTGAGCAGCGCGCCATGATGCGCAGGGTCATCGTGGAACCCGTGAGCGCCACCACGCCGCGGTAGAACGGGCCGTCGAGCACCAGGGGCTGGCGCGCTGCGATGCTCGGCAGCTCGCGCTCGAGGATGGTCTCCAGATAGGGCAGGTCCTCGCCCACGGCGATGTCGACGTCGATGACGGCGAAGGAGTCGAGCTTCGTGCGGTTCACCACGTTCGAGATGGCGCTGTTGCGCAGCACGATGACGTTGTCGCTGCCGTCGTTGATCTTGGTGGTGCGGATGCCGATCTCCATGACGGTGCCCGTGTTGCCGCCCACCGAGATGGTGTCGCCCACGCGGAACTCGCCCTCGAAGATGATGAACAGACCGCAGAGCAGGTCGGTCACGAGGTCTTTCGCGCCGAAGCTGATGGCGAGCGTGAGCAGGCCCGCGCTCGCGAGGAGCGTCGCGGTGTCCACACCCACGGTGGCCAGGCACCAGTAGAGCGTGCCGAGGATCGCTCCGTACTTCGTGAGGCTCACGAGCAGGCGGCAGACGGTCTCGCCGCGGGCGGAGAGCACGGTCGAGAGCAGGTGGAGCAGCTTCTGGACGATCCAGGAGACGGTGAAGATCACGCAGGCGGTCATGATGCTCGCCGTGATGGCGAAGATGTTGAGCCCGCGCTCCCAGCCGCCGCCCAGGATGTAGCCGAAGACGGAGTCGCTGCCGAAGATCGCGTCGCGGAAGAGCACCGAGATGAACACCGCGAGCACCGCGAAGCCCATGAAGATGCGCAGGACGAAGGCGAGCTTCTGCTCGGGCGTCATCTCGTCCCAGTCGAACGAGCGGCTGAGCCAGCGGCTCGCGGCGGATTCGGTGCGCGCGCGGCGTCCCGAGGGGGTCTCGATGTCGAAGACGCGCCCGTCGGCGTCCTGCGCGGCGCCCGTGGCCTCGGGCGCGGCCGCGTCGATGGAGATGATGCAGAAGACGAGCGCCATGCAGACGGCGGCGATGCCCACGGTCGCCAGGGTGAGCGGCAGGCGCTGCGCCATGAGCTCGCCCTCGGGGCCGGCGACGTAGACGTAGTAATCGTCCGTCTCGACCGAGGAGGCGTAGTAGGTCTCGCCGTTCACGGTGAGGTAGTCGTCGTAGCCGCCCTTGAGCTGGCCCTCGGCGAGGCCCACGGCGGTCGCGGCCTTCCCCTGCACCAAGGGGTCGGGGTAATACGCGATGGTGCCGTCCGCCTTGCTCACCGCGAAGGCGAAGCCGCCGGCGCCCGCCTGGACGCCATCGAGCACGCGGTCGATCTGCACGCTCTCAAGGAGCGTCTCGAGGCGGCTCGAGCGGATGCCGATCTGCACGAACCCGTCGACGAAGCCCGCCTCGTCATAGGTCGCGATGCCGATGTACTGGCGGAGCGCCCCCGTGGTGTCGTCCGGCATGGGCTCCTGGATGTACTCGTCCACGCCCTGCAGCAGCTGGCGGAAGGCGTAGGACTGGTCGTCGGGGTCCTCGGAAAGCGAGAAGTGCTCATAGGGCGCGTTGGATGCCACCATATCGCCGTTGAGGTCGAAGACGTAGACGTTCACGATCTGCAGCGCGTCGGCGAGCTCCTGCAGCTTCTGCTTCTCGGCGAGCGCCGGGTTCTGCTCGAGGATGTAGGCGGCCGCGCGCGCCTTCGAGAGGTAGCGCTCGTTGTACTGCTCGGTGAGGTCGTCGGCGCGCTCGTTCGTGCGCTCGATGGTCTCGGCGATGGAGGCCGCGCGATCCTTGTTGGCCACCGACTGGGAGGAGAGCGCGAAGAGCGTCTGCATGTAGAGGGAGACGATGACGATCGCGATGAGGCCGGTCAGGGCGAGCACCGCGGTGCGCCGCCCGATCGAGGCGTCGAAGCGCAGCCGCCGCGACGGCGCGGAGCTCCCCGCCGTGCCCGCGCCCCCGTGGCGCTCCCGGTCGCGCAGGACGAAGACGCCGTAGAGCGCGACGGTCGCCATGACGACGAAGAACACGAAGAGGATCACGGCCACGGTGACCGTGCGCGCCGAGGCCATGTCGCTCGCCGGGATGGCGCAGATGTAGTAGGTGTCGCCGATGAGGCTCACGCGGCAGTAGAGCTCCTGGCCGTCGAGCGTCATCCAGGTCGTGGCGCCGTCCTCGAGGTCGGTGACGTCGATGCCCGCGTCGAGGGCGTCCGCGCCCACGAGCGCGGCGTCCGGGTGGTATTCGATGACGTAGGTCTGGGCGGAGAGCGCGAACACGTAGCCACCCTGGCCCACGGAGATGTTGCCGAGGACGCTCGCGAGCGACCCGGTGTCCTCCACGAGCTCGCGGAGCTCGACGGGGCTCTGCTCGATCACGACCATGGTGTCGGCATCGAGGCGGGCGGCGTAGTAGCGCGCGAGCCAGTCCTCGTCGGGCAGCTCGATCTCCACGGCGCGCGAGGGCTCGCCGGTGGACAGGCATTCCCGCAGGTAGTTGAAGCGCGCATAGGAGAAGTCCGCGTGCGTCTCGGCGGCCTCGGCCACGATGGCGCCGTCGGCGTCCACGACCAGGATGTTGTCGACATCGAGGAGCTGCTGGTACTCGCGCATCTTGGCGTCGGTCGCCGCGAAGCCGGTGTCGTTGGCCGCCATGAACGCGACCGTCTGGGCCTTCGACTGGTAGATGGCGTCGAAGGTCTCCTTGTTCTGGGCGTTCTCCTCCTCGGCCGCGGCGAGGACGGCCTCCAGCTGCGCCGCCTCCTCGTCCATCTCGGCGGTGTAGCTCGCGAGGGAGAGGCTCTGCTGCATCTGGGACAGGAGGATGCCCATCGCGACCATGCTCGCCGCGACGACGGCGACGAGCAGGACGATCTTGCGCTTGAGCTTACGAGACATCTGCATCGGCTCCTCCTAGTTCCATTTGTCGGTCAGGGCCTCGACGGTGCCGTCGTCGAGCATCGCCTGCACGGCCTCGGCCACGGGCGCGGAGAGCGCGGAACCCTTCTGGGTGGCGATGCCGAACAACTGCTCGGCGACCTCGAAGCCCTCGATGATGGCGCGCTTGTCGTTCATGTAGGTCTTGGCGATGGCGCCGTCGAGCACCATCGCGTCCACGACGCCCTCCTCGAGCGCGTCGGAGAGCTCCTGGTAGCTCGGGAATTGCAGGAGGCGCCACGTATCGAACTGGACGTCGAGGTCCGCGCCTCCCAAGATCTTGTCCGTGCCCGCGCTGAAGCCGATCTCCTGAAGCTTCGCGTTGAGCAGCGGGGCGGCGTTCGCGCCGGCCATGGTGCCGAAGGTGCGCCCGCGCATGTCCTCGATCGTGGTGATGAGGGACGAGTTCTGGACGACGGCGATGACGTGGTCGGTGTAGTAGGCGGGCGAGAAATCGAAGTTCTCGAGACGCGTGCTCGCGATGGAGTAGCACGCGGCGATGAGGTCGATCTCGCCGGATAGGAGCATCTCCTTGCGGTCGTCGGGCGTGACGGTCACGAACTCCACGTCGTCGTAGCCCACGCGCTCGGCAAGCTCGCGCACCAGGTCGATCTCGAGCCCGTAGTACTTGCCCGTCTCCTCGTTCAGATACCCGAAGCCCATGACGTCCGCGCGCACGCCGGCGCGGAGCGCCGTGCCCGTATCGAGCGGCTTCGCGGGCGCGCTGCCCGATCCAGCCCGTGCGCCGCCCGCGCAACCGGAAAGCGCCGCCTGGATGGGAAGCAGCCCCGCGGCGAGCGCGAGCGCACCGAATGACCTCCTCGTGAGATTCACGGTTCCTCCTCAGTTCAGCATTGGTTCAGCCTCGCTGCAAAACGAATATCAGCGGTCGCCCATTCTATCGGTATCCTCAAGCGCCGTCCCAGCTCAGCGGCATTTTCCGCTCCCGTCAACCAGCGGGTGAGGATGGGTGCGGGGAGCATAGGGGACTGTGTCCGTTCAGGCCTTCATGCGTCGGCAGCGAGGGCTCGCATGCCCGGTTTTTTACTGTTTGGGTGTGCGGCCGCGCGAGCGCGTCCCGCGCGGCGGAATGGGATACGATGGGAGCGCACGTTCTAGAGTGAGGGGAGCGCACATGGCAGCATACAAGTCCGACATCGAGATCGCCCAGGAAGCGGAGATGCTTCCCATCTCCGAGGTCGCCGCGAAGGTGGGCCTTCATGAGGAGCAGCTCGAGCATTACGGGACGTACAAGGCCAAGGTCGACATCCATGCCCTGCGCGACCTGCCGCGGAAGGCGAAACTCGTGCTCGTGACCGCCATCAACCCCACGCCCGCGGGCGAGGGCAAGACCACGACGTCGGTGGGCCTGGCGGACGCGCTCTCGCGCTTGGGCAAGAAGGCCGTGCTCGCGCTGCGCGAGCCGTCGCTCGGCCCCGTCTTCGGCATCAAGGGCGGCGCGGCCGGCGGCGGGTATGCGCAGGTCGTTCCCATGGAGGACATCAACCTGCACTTCACCGGCGACTTCCATGCCATCGGCGCGGCGAACAACCTGCTCGCGGCCATGCTCGACAACCACATCCAGCAGGGCAACGCGCTCGGCATCGACCCGAAGCAGATCGTGTGGAAGCGCGCCGTCGACATGAACGACCGGCAGCTCCGCCATATCGTGGACGGCCTCGGCGGCAAGGCGCAGGGCGTGCCGCGCGAGGACGGCTTCGACATCACCGTCGCCTCCGAGGTCATGGCCGCCTTCTGCCTGGCGAGCGGCCTCATGGACCTGAAGGAGCGCCTGGGCCGCATGGTCGTGGCCTACACCTACGACGGCAGGCCCGTCACCGCCTCCGACCTGCATGCGCAGGGCGCCATGGCGGCGCTGCTCAAGGACGCCATCAAGCCGAACCTCGTGCAGACGCTCGAGCACACCCCCGCCTTCGTGCACGGCGGCCCCTTCGCCAACATCGCCCACGGCTGCAACTCCGTGCAGGCCACCGAGTGTGCTCTCAAGCTCGGCGAGTACGTGGTGACCGAGGCGGGCTTCGGCGCCGACCTGGGTGCGGAGAAGTTCCTCGACATCAAGTGCCGCATGGCCGGGCTCGACCCGGACGCGGTGGTGATCGTCGCCACGGTGCGCGCCCTCAAGTACAACGGCGGCGTGCCGAAGGCCGAGCTCTCGACCGAGAACCTCGAGGCGCTCGAGGCGGGCCTGCCGAACCTGCTGCGCCACGTGTCGAACATCCGCGACGTGTACGGACTGCCGTGCGTCGTCGCCATCAACGCGTTCCCCACGGATACGGAGGCGGAGCTCGCACTCGTGGAGCGGAAGTGCCGCGAGCTCGGGGTGAACGTCGCGCTCTCCGAGGTGTGGGCGAAGGGCGGCGCAGGCGGCGAGGCGCTCGCGACCGAGGTCATGCGCCTCTGCGAGCAGCCGCACGCGTTCACGTACTCCTATGAGACGGGCGTTCCGGTGGAGGAGGCGCTCGAGGCCATCGCCACCAAGATCTACCATGCGGACGGCGTGGACTACACGCCCGCCGCGAAGCGCCAGCTCAAGCAGCTGAAGGACAACGGCTTCGGCAACCTGCCGGTCTGCGTGGCGAAGACGCAGTACTCCTTCACCGACGACCAGACGAAGCTCGGCGCGCCCGAGAACTTCCGCATCACGGTGCGCAACCTCAAGGTTTCCGCCGGCGCGGGCTTCGTCGTGGCGCTCACGGGCGACATCATGACGATGCCCGGCCTGCCGAAGGTGCCGGCGGCCGAGAAGATCGACGTGGACGAGAACGGCGTGATTACCGGGCTGTTCTAGGACGTTCCTCCTGTCGGCCTCCCGTCGGATTTCCCGCGGGGCTTGTCCTCGCTTCGCTGCGGAATCGCCCCGCGGGATAATCCGGCGGAAGGCCTGAGGTGACGTGCATGTACGGCGCGGGTGCTCGCCGCGCGACACCTCGGGCTGCTCGGAGGGGGCACCTTCGGCAGGGCGGGGTGGGAGGCTTTGGTTTTTATATGAGGGGTGGCCTGCGGTGGGTGGGTCGCGGCGCGTGGTGCATCACGGGGTGATGCGGAAGGAGCTAGGGAGGTTCCATGACCGGTACCCATACGGCTGAGGGGTCGATCGCCGACCTCAGCTGCCGCGCGTTCGCCGCGGACCTGGCGGCCAAGCTCCCCGTGCCCGGTGGCGGCGGCGCGTCGGCGCTCGTCGGGGCGCTCGGCGCCGCGCTCTGCTCGATGGCGGGAAACTTCACCGCGGGCAAGAAGCGCTTCGCCGCCGTCGAAGACGACGTGCAGCGCATCCTTGCGGAGGCCGAGGGCCTGCGCCACGAGCTCATCGGTCTCATCGAGGCGGACGCGGCGGCATTCGAGCCGGTCTCGCGCGCCTACCGTATGCCGAAAGAGGATCCCGCCCGCGCCCAGGTGCTCGAGGTCGCCACCAAGACGGCGTGCTCGGCGCCCATCGAGACCATGCGGGTCTGCGCGCGCGTCATCGAGCTGCTCGAGGAGATGGGCGGCATATGCAGCCCGATGCTCCTCTCCGACGTGGGGTGCGGCGCGGTGCTCGGCGCGGCGGCGCTCCGCGCGGCGAGCGTCAACGTCTTCGTGAACACGAGCGCGCTCACCGACCGCGCCTATGCCGAGGCGCTCGAGCGCGAGGCGGACGGCCTGCTCGAGGCCTACATCCCGCGCGCCGAGGCGCTTGCCGCGCGCGTGACCGACCATATCCGGGGAAGGGGATAGCCATGGCGGAGCTGCTGCGCGGCGTGCCCGTCGCCGCCGCCATCACCGGGGAGCTCACGGCGCGGGTCGAGGCGCTCAAGGCGCGGGGCGTCATGCCCACGCTCGCCATCGTGCGCGTGGGCGAGCGCCCGGACGACCTCTCCTACGAGCGCGGCGCCTGCAAGCGCGCGGAGAAGGTGGGCATCGCCGTCGAGCGCTTCGTCCTCCCCGCGGACTGCACGCAGGGGGAGCTGCTCGCGGTGATCGGCCGGGTGAACGCAGACCCCGCCATCCACGGGTGCCTCATGTTCCGCCCGCTTCCCGCCACGCTTGACGAGGCGGCCGCGTGCGCGGCGCTCGACCCCGCGAAGGACGTGGACGGCATCACGCAGGGCTCGCTCTACGGCGTGTTCGCCAACGAGCCGACGGGCTTTCCTCCCTGCACGGCCGAGGCGGTGATCGAGCTGCTCGAGCGCTCCGGCATCGCGCTCGAGGGCGCGCGGGTGACGGTCGTGGGGCGCTCGCTCGTCATCGGCAAACCGGTCGCGATGATGCTCCAAGCCCGCCACGCCACTGTGACCATGTGCCACACGAGGACCCGCGACCTCGCCGCCGCCTGCCGTGGCGCCGAGGTGCTCGTGGTCGCTGCCGGCCATGCGGGCACCGTGGGCGCGGACGCCGCGGCTCCCGGCCAGGCGGTGGTTGACGTTGGCATCAACTGGGACGAGGCCGCGGGCAAGCTCGTGGGCGACGTCGCCTTCGACGAGGTCGAGCCCATCGTCGCCGCGATCACCCCGGTTCCCGGCGGCGTGGGCGCGGTGACGACGGCGGTGCTCGCCCAGCACGTCGTCACGGCCGCCGAGCGCTCGTGCGCCGCGGCAGCATCCGAATAGGGCGAATAGGGCGTTTGTCTCCGTTTTACGGCGTATCGGCGGAATGGGCCGCCGGGCGCTGCGGCGCGCGTGGATGAGCGCTACAATGGGTGGCTCGTTTCGATACCGGCGCGGCACAGGCCATGCGAGCGAGAGGGGCTAGAGGATGGCAGTCGACAGGGCGCGTGCGGAGCGCGCGATTCGCGAGTTCCTGATCGCGGTGGGCGAGGATCCCGACCGGCCCGGCCTCACGGAGACGCCGAACCGGGTGGCGCGCGCCGCCGAGGAGGTCTTGGGCGGATACGACGACGACCCGGCGCACCACCTGCGCAAGCAGTTCCAGGAGTCCGAGAGCGACGACATGGTCATCGTCCGCGACATCCCGTTCTCCTCGCTCTGCGAGCACCACATCCTGCCGTTCACCGGCCGCGCGCATGTGGCCTACATCCCGCGCGGCGGCCGCATCACCGGCCTCTCCAAGATCGCGCGGTGCGTGATGGGGTTCGCCCGCCGTCTGCAGCTGCAGGAGCGCCTGACCTCGCAGATCGCCGACGCCCTCATGGAGGAGCTCGATCCCCAGGGGGTGCTCGTCGTGCTCGAGGCGGAGCACATGTGCATGACGATGCGCGGCGTGAAGAGCGCGGGCGCCCTTACCATGACCTCCGCCGTGCGCGGCGCGTTCCGCAAGGATATCAAGACGCGCGAGGAGGCGCTTCGCCTGCTCGGCCTGTAAATGATAAAAACCAGACAGGCTGGATTTTATCATTTCGCTTGGGGGAGATGCCTTGATCCGGGAAGCTCATCTGAAAGCCCTCGTGCGCACGCCGGACGAGGTGGAGGCGGCCCGCGAGGGCAAGGACGGCCTCCGTGCGCGCTGCAAGGAGCTTAGGGCGCGCCGCTCGGCCGCTGAGCGCGCCGCCGCCGACAGCGCCATCGCAGCGCGCCTTTTCGACCTGCCGGCATTTCAGGCCGCGCGCGTCATCGCGCCGTACCTCTCCTTTGGCACGGAGGTGGAGACGCGCGCCATCATCGAGCGCGTATGGGCGGCGGGCAAGATGGTCGCGCTGCCGCGCTGCGTGCCCGGTACCCGCGCGATGCGCTGGTACGCCGTCACGTCCCTGGCAGGCCTTGCGCGCGGCCCGCGCGGCGTGCTCGAACCCGCTGAAGACCCCGCGCGCGAGCTCGACCTTTCCGCGCGCGCCGACGCCCTCGCCGTGGTACCCGGCCTCGCCTTCGATGCCCGGGGCTTTCGCCTGGGGTATGGCGGCGGCTACTTCGATGCGTTCCTGTCCGCGTTCCCCGGTGTGTCCGTGGGGCTCTGCCGCGAGGCGCAGCTCGTCGAGAGCCTGCGGGCACTTGGCGCCGTCGATGCGCACGACGTGCCGGTGGACCTCGTCGTCACGGAGGCGCGCGTGCTCGCGTCGGCACAACCCGCGCAGATACGGGGCATACGGGACATACGGGGCATGCGGGACGAATGACGCTCGGAGCCAAATTCGAGCACTTCTGCCCCCAAAATGTGCTCGAAATTGGCTCCTATGGCTGAGGGTGTAAGCAGCATCCGAGTTGCGGTACCATCGGCGGGCAGCATGTTTCGGTGCGCGGCCTCCTGCGAGGATGCGCGCGTGCCGCCCATGCCCCGTGCGGTGCCCAGCGAAGCGCCCCCATGCCGCCCGCGCCCCGTGCGCTCGCATCCCGTCCCGACGATCGACAGAAAGCCCTGTTGCCCGATGACGCATAGCTCCCAAGCATCCCCGTATACCCCGCCCTTCGCGGTGCCCGAGCTCCCCTTCGAGGAGGCCGTGCGGCGCGCGGCGGACACGGGGACCATCCCCGGTGACGCCGGCCCCTTGCTCGAGACCGTGGTCGACATACTCGACGAGCTCGACCGCCCGGACAAGCACTTCGACGTGCTCCAGGTCGCCGGGACGAACGGGAAGAGCTCCACGACGCGCTTCGCGGCGGCGATCCTCGCGGGCGAGGGGCTCCGCACGGCGCTCTACACCTCACCGCACCTCGTGCGCTACCCGGAGCGCATGGAGGTCTGCGGCCGCGTCGTCTCGGATGCGGCCTTCGCCCACGGCGTGTCGGCGGCCTTCGAGGCGGGCCGGCGCGTGAACGCCCGCCGGCAGCACGCGGGTCTCGCGACCTACACCATCACGCCCTTCGACCTGCTCACCGTGGCCGCGCTCGTCATCTTCGCCGAGGCCGAGGTCGATGTCGCCGTGCTCGAGGTGGGGCTCGGCGGTCGCTGGGATGCGACGAGCGCCACGAACCCCGTGGGCGTGGCGGTCACGGGCATCGGCCTCGACCATATGCGCATCCTGGGCGACACGCTCGCCCAGATCGCAGGCGAGAAGGCGGCCGTCATCCAACCGGGGCGCTTCGCGGTGCTCGGCGAGGGGGTGCACCAGCCCGAGGTCTGGCCGATCATGCGCGGGCGCTGCGCGGAGACCGGCGTCGTCCCGGATATGCCCGTCTTCCGTGTGCTCCACGAGCCGGCGACGCTCGGCGACGAGCTCCGCGTCGAGGTGCGCACGCGTCGCGCCGCCTACGAGGCCGCCCTCGTAAAGCCGCTCTACCAGGCGCAGAACGCCGCATGCGCCATCCAGCTCGCCGAGCGCTACCTCGACCGGCCGCTCGACGCGGGGGCGCTCGCGCGCAGCCTCGCCGCCTGCCCCACGCCCGGCCGCTTCGAGGTCGTGCGCCGCGAGCCGCTCGTGCTCATCGACGCCTGCCATAACCCGCAGTCGTGCGCCTCGTTCATATCGTCGGTGGGGGAGATCGAGCCTGCGCGCGCCGAGCGCCCCACGCTCCTCATCGCGGCGCTCGCGGACAAGGACGCCGAGGGCATCGTGCGCGCCCTCGTCCCGGCCTTTCCGCACGTGCGCGTGACGCAGACGGACTCGCCCCGCGCCCGTCCCGTCCGGGAGCTCGCCGCTCTCGTCGCCGACGAGCTCGCGCGCGAGGGGCGCCCGCCGGAAGACCTCGTCGCGACGCATGCCTCGGTCACCGAGGCGCTCGACGCCGTCACGCGCGCGGGCGAGGCCATCGTCGCCGCCGGCACCATCACGCTCGCCGGCGAGGTTGCCGCGCGCTTCGCGGCATGGTGATTTCATCCCGGGTGTTGGATATCCACCGTTTGGTATACAATGCCATATTGGTATACGCCCGTTCGCGTTCGAGCAGCTGAAAGGTATTGATCGCTCATGATGGAATATATCCAGGAGCTCATGACGCCGCAGGTCATGTTCGTCATCTATCTCTTCCTCGCGTTCATCGTCGCACTGTACGTGCTGTCTGTCGTCTACGTCTTCATCGACGCGCGGCGCCGCGGCTCGCAGTACTTCTGGGCGTGGGGGCTGCTCGCGCTCATCCCGTTCGTCGGCCTCATCGCCTACAACGTCCTGCGCCCGAGCACCTACCTCGCCGACCGCGAGGAGCAGGAGCTCGACATGGCGCTGCGCGAGCGCCAGCTCGCCCAGTACGGCACCTGCCCGCGCTGCGGCTCGCCCATCGAGAAGGACTTCGTCGTGTGCCCCGTGTGCAACACGCAGGTGCGCAACGTCTGCCCCAGCTGCCATCGCCCGCTCGACGCGCATTGGAAGGTGTGCCCGTACTGCCGGACGCACATCCAGTAAGGTTTCGGAAGCCCCCGCGCGCGGGGGCTTTCTTTATGGCGCGGGGGTCGGGTTGCCCGTTGGGTATGGGCAACGCCGCCCGGTTGTGGTAAACCTGTACCTGTTCGCGAGGAAAGGATCGAGCGCGTGATTCGCCGCTTGCTTGAACAAGGTATCCGAACTCAGACTATCTAGGCGTCTGTCCATCCCGCTGGCCTCGCGCCAGGGGCAGGCGCCACATGCCGCTCGTGCCCTTCGGCCGGGCGCTTTTTGTTTTCGACCATCCATCATCCGATCATCGAGGAGCGAGCAATGAAGGTTCTATACAACGACGGCCATGTGGACGAGTGCCCGACTGACGAGGTCACCCATGTGGTGCGGCACAGCGCGGCGCACATCATGGCGCAGGCCGTGAAGCGCCTCTACCCCGAGGCGGACTTCGCCTACGGCCCCGCCACGGATAACGGCTTCTACTACGACATCGACCTGCCCGAGGGCCAGAAGATCTCCGAGGACGATTTCCCCGCCATCGAGGCCGAGATGAAGAAGATCGTGAAGGAGAACCTCAAGTTCCAGGTCTTCGAGCTCCCGCGCGAGGAGGCCATCGCCCTCATGGAGGAGCGCGGCGAGAAGTACAAGGTCGAGCACATCGGCGACCTGCCGGATGACGCCCGCATCACCTTCTACCAGCAGGGCGAGTACATCGACATGTGCGTGGGCCCGCACCTCACCTACACCAAGGCGCTCAAGGCCTTCAAGCTCACGGGCGTCTCGGGCGCCTACTGGAAGGGCGACAAGGACAACAAGATGCTCACCCGCGTGAACGGCACGGCCTTCGCCACGAAGGAGGAGCTCGACGAGCACCTGCGCCTCATCGAGGAGGCCAAGAAGCGCGACCACCGCAAGATCGGCCGCGAGATGGACATCTTCATGATGCGCGACGAGGCACCGGGTTTCCCGTTCTTCCTGCCGAACGGCATGATCTTGAAGAACGAGCTGCTGAATTACTGGCGCGAGATCCATCACAAGGCCGGCTACGTGGAGATCTCGACCCCGCAGATCATGAGCAAGAGCCTGTGGGAGACCTCCGGCCACTGGGACCACTACAAGGACAACATGTACTCCACCATCATCGATGACGAGGAGTACTGCATCAAGCCCATGAACTGCCCGGGCGGCGTGCTCGTGTACAAGTCCCGCCCGCACAGCTACCGTGAGCTGCCCATCCGCGCCGGCGAGATCGGCCTCGTGCACCGCCACGAGATGCGCGGCGCGCTGCACGGCCTGTTCCGTGTGCGCTGCTTCAACCAGGACGACGCGCACCTGTTCGTCCGCCCCGACCAGCTCACGGACGAGATCGTGGGCGTGGTGAACCTCATCGACTCGGTGTACCAGAAGTTCGGCTTCACCTACCACCTCGAGCTCTCCACGCGCCCCGAGGATTCCATGGGCTCCGATGAGGACTGGGAGCGCGCCGAGGCGGGCCTGCGCGAGGCGCTCGAGCGCCTGGGCAAGGACTACGTGGTGAACGAGGGCGACGGCGCCTTCTACGGCCCCAAGATCGACTTCCACCTCGAGGACTCGCTCGGCCGCACCTGGCAGTGCGGCACCGTGCAGCTCGACTTCCAGATGCCGCTCAATTTCGACCTCGAGTACACCGACGCCGACGGCTCCAAGCAGCGCCCCATCATGCTGCACCGCGTGTGCTTCGGCTCCATCGAGCGCTTCATCGGCATCCTGATCGAGCACTTCGCGGGCAAGTTCCCCACGTGGCTCGCGCCGGTGCAGGTGAAGGTGCTGCCCGTGTCCGAGAAGAGCCGCTACTACGCGCGCAGCGTGACCGACGCGCTCGAGGCCGCCGGCATTCGCGCCGTGCTCGACGAGCGCGACGAGAAGATCGGCTACAAGATCCGCGAGGCGCGCAACATCGACCGCCCGCCCTACATGCTCATCCTGGGCGAGCAGGAGGTCGAGGCCGGCAACATCTCCGTGCGCGACCGCTCGAACGAGACGCACGTGCGCGAGCTCACCGAGTTCATCGCCGACGTGAAGGACGAGATTGCCGAGCGCCGCTAGGAGTCAATGGGGACGGGTTCATTTGACTCGCTGAGTCAATGGGGACGGGTTCAATTGACTCATCCTCGACGCATGCGGGCGCCCTCGGTTTGCCGCCGGGGGCGCCCGTCGTTTCTATGCGTGCTGCTCCGCGCCGCCGTCCGGTTTTCCGTCTGCTCGATGCTTGCGTCGCCGCACGCGATGCGCGATCTGGTACCCGCCCGCGAACAGGGCGATCGCCACGATGCCGACAATGATGAGGCGGACGCTTCCATCATTGACGATGGTGTGGCCGTTGCGCGTGAGAGCGATCTGCTTCCCGTCGCGCACCGTGACCTCATCGTGGGAGAACAGGGGCTTGTCGATGCGCAGGCGCTCTTCTCCCGACCCCGAGATGGGGGTCTTCGACGCTCCGGCGACGCGCCAGCGCGCGAGGAGCGGGCAGGCCTCGATGCCGACAACGTAGAGGCCGCCCGCTGCGTCGCGTACGAGCGCGTACTCGCGCCCGCCGCCCAGGGTGCGGTCGGTATCAAGGAACTGCGCGAGCGTCCCCACCGGTTCACGGAGCCGCGCGTTGCTGCTCGTCATGCCCACCACCTCGTAGTCCGAGAGCTCGGGAGTCTCGCGCAGGTCGGCGATCGTGACGGGAAGGTTGTACGGGTAGATGAGGAAGAGCGCCGTATAGATGAGGGCGAATGCGAGCACGATGCTCGCAAGTCCCGCCGCGACCCAGGCTACCATGCGAAGGACGATGTGAGCGCCCTCGTTCATAGGGGATTTCGCGTCCATAGCGGCCTCCTCCTTACCCGGCAGCGCGCATCGGCGCGGGGCGTGTGGGTTTTCGGCATTGTACCCGCGCGAGCGCGGGCTTGGGCGCTGGGTGTCGAGCGGCCGTTTGGTGTCGGTATACGGTGAGCTTCCCGCGCGCCCGGTTATACCGCGGCCCATGACGTTGGCAGCGGGCGGCGCTTGTCGGTATACTGGTCGGGTCGCGCTAAAGAAGGGGGAGTGCATGTCGCAGCAACTGAGTGAGCTTTGTGACAGGTACGCGGCTGCCCACGGTGCGCGCGCCTCGTGGATCGTGCGGGCGGGCGACGGCGCCGATGTGCTCGCGCAGACGGGGATCGTCGGCGCGCACGACCGCATCGTGGCGTTCTCGGGCGCGGGTCGCGCGCGCTTGGCAGAGCTGTTCCGCTGGCAGCACCTCTCGTTCGCCGACGAGCTCACACCCCAGGCGTTCTTCGCCGCCTCAGAGCTGGTCGATGCCGAGCAGGCCGAGCGCGACCGCCTCGTCCCGCAGGGGTCTCCCGCCTCGTACGCGCATCCCGCGGGCATCTCGTCCGGGCGGCTCTTCTGGTTCGCGCCCTCGATCGACGCCGCGACTTTGCGCGTGGCCGATATCCGCGCGCTCGCCGCCGCGGCGCAAAGGGTCGGCGCCATCCTCGTGATCGACAACACCCTGCCCACGCCCTTCGGCTGCCGGCCGCTCGCCCAGGGGGCGCTCATCGTGGTCGAGGCGCTCGAAGGCATGGCGCCGGGTATGCTCTCCACGCCGCTCGTCGCGGTATCCGTCGCCCGTTCCCAGGTGGCGCATGGCCGCCGTCGGTCGGTGAACCCTGCCGCCGAGGACGCCTACCGCCTCCTCTCCTTCGGGCTGGGCGCGCCGGGCGCCGCGTCCGCCGCCTGCGCCCCGGGCACGTCCGACGTCGCCGCCCTCAGTGCCGCGCTCGATACCCTCGCCGAGCGCGAGCAGGCGAGCTTCGACCATGCCCGCGCCATCGCCTCCTACCTGTCCTGCCACCCGGCCGTGGGCTGCGTGCGCTACCCGGGCCTCGCGACGCATCCCGACCGCGCCGTCGCCGCACGCACGCTGGAGCACGGGTTCGGATCGGTCGTGGGCTTCTGCCTCACGGGCAGCTGCGATGAGGCGCCCCGGGCGCGCTGCGAGCGCCTCCGCGCCCTCTTCGAGCATGTCCATGCCGCGCGGCGCAGCATCGAGGACGCCCGCGCGACCATCTCGATCGTCGATGCGGACGAGGTCTGCTACCTGCAGCTGTATGCCGGCGTCGACGACCCCATCGATGTGGTCGACAGCCTCGACCAGGCGCTGCGCCTCTTCTGCAATCCCCCCGAGCCGTAAAGGCGGCGCGGGCTCGCCCCGCTTCCCGCTCGATACGCTCATCGCGGCGCGGTGCCCCGGGCCCGCGCCTGCATCGTGTGCGCGGCGCGTCCGTCGTGCCCGGTTCGAAGGGATTCACGATGATGGGATTCACCCTCGCCAACCTGATCGAGAGCCTGTTTCTGGGTATCGCGCTCGCCATGGACGCCATGGCGGTGACGCTTTCGAACACGCTTTGCGAGCCCGACATGCCTCCTGCCAAGAAGCTCGCCATGCCCGTGCTCTTCGCGCTCTTCCAGATGGCCATGCCCATTGCCGGTTTCTTCGGCGGAACGCTCATCGCGCCCGTCATCGAGGCGTACGCGGGCATCGTCTCGCTCGCGATCCTCGCGTTCGTGGGCGGGAAGATGATCGTCGAGGCCGTGCGCGAGCTGCGCGACCCCGAGGCCTGCGCGACGACGCGCCTCACGTATGGCACGATCCTCGCCGAGGCCGTCGCCACCTCCATCGACGCCTTCGTCGTGGGCGTCTCGCTCGCGGCGAGCGGCGCGAACATCGTGCTCTACGGCGGGATGATCGGCGTCGCCACGTTCGCCTGCTGCCTCGCGATGCTTTTCGCGGGCCGTCGGCTCGGCGCGCGCTTCGGCAGCCACGCGCAGGTCGCGGGCGGCATCGTGCTCATCATCATCGGCCTCAAGGCGTTTTTCGGGTAGCCTCGGCGCGCCATGCAGGGGAGGGGAACGTCGCCCCTCCGTCGCTCCGTGCAGGTTTTTCGCAGCCCGGCAGGGTCGCGCGAGCCGCGCCCGGCCTGCGCTACAATGGCCTGCGAGGTCGCTCGGTCAGGCGACCCCATTCGCGAAGACGCGCGACGTGGAGGCGGCGCCGCTGAGCCCGCCCCTGGATCGCGCCCAACCCCAGAGGAGGAGTATCCATGGCCATGTTCTTTCCCGGTGAATCCCATACGTTCTCTGAGTACCTGCTGGTGCCCGGCTACTCGTCCTCGGAGTGCATCCCGACGAATGTGAACCTCAAGACCCCGCTCGTCAAGTACAAGCGCGGCGAGGAGCCCGCCATCAGCCTGAACATCCCCATGGTCTCGGCCATCATGCAGTCCGTCTCCGGCGAGGAGATGGGCATCGCGCTCGCCACCGAGGGCGGCATGAGCTTCATCTACGGCAACCAGACCCCCGAGTCCGAGGCGGCCATGGTCAAGGCCGTGAAGGATCACAAGGCCGGCTTCGTGGTCTCCGACTCCACCCTCACGCCCGACATGACGATGGCCGAGGTCATGGACCTCAAGAACCGCACCGGCCATTCCACCATGCCCGTCACCGAGGACGGCACGGCGCACGGGAAGCTCCTCGGCATCGTGACGAGCCGCGACTACCGCCCCAGCCGCGACGACCCGAACATGAAGGTCGCCACGTTCATGACCCCGCGCGAGCAGCTCATCGTGGGCGACAAGGACATCACCCTCAAGAAGGCCAACGACGTCATCTGGGACAACAAGCTCAACGCCCTGCCCGTGGTGGACGAGAACGACCACCTCGTGGGCATCGTGTTTCGCAAGGACTACGACAGCCACAAGTCCAACCCCAACGAGCTCCTCGACGCGAACAAGCGCTACATGGTGGGCGCGGGCATCAACACGCGCGACTACGAGAAGCGCGTGCCGCTGCTGCTCGAGGCCGGCGCCGATGTGCTGTGCATCGACTCCTCCGAGGGCTTCAGCGAGTGGCAGAAGCGCACCATCGAGTGGATCCGCGCCTGCTACGGTGACGACGTCAAGGTCGGCGCCGGCAACGTCGTGGACGGCGACGGCTTCCGCTTCCTCGCCGACTGCGGCGCGGACTTCGTGAAGGTGGGCATCGGCGGCGGCTCCATCTGCATCACGCGCGAGACGAAGGGCATCGGCCGCGGCCAGGCCACGGCGCTCATCGATGTGTGCCGCGCGCGCGACGAGTACTTCGAGGAGACCGGCGTCTACGTGCCCGTCTGCTCCGACGGCGGCATCGTCTACGACTACCACATGACGCTCGCGCTCGCCATGGGCGCCGACTTCATGATGCTCGGCCGCTACTTCGCCCGCTTCGACGAGAGCCCCACGGCGCGCGTGAACGTGAACGGCCAGTACATGAAGGAGTACTGGGGCGAGGGCTCGGCGCGTGCCCGCAACTGGCAGCGCTATGACCTCGGCGGTGCCTCGAAGCTCGCCTTCGAGGAGGGCGTCGACTCCTACGTGCCCTACGCGGGCTCGCTCAAGGACGGCGTGAACGCCACGCTCTACAAGATCAAGTCGACGATGTGCAACTGCGGCGCCCTCTCCATCAAGGAGCTGCAGCAGAAGGCGCGCCTCACGCTCGTCTCGGCCACCTCGATCGTCGAGGGCGGCGCGCACGACGTCGTCGTGAAGGACCGCAACCATCAGACGGTGAGCTACCAGTAAGCGCGCGTCGTGCCGCCCGTTTTGGCGGGACGCGGACACAAGGTCGCGAGCACGGGGCGTCCGGGAGGGCGCCCCGTCGCCACCGGTGCCCCAAATAGCCGTTCAGCGCGGCCCCGTACCGCATGCGCGCGCAGCCGGTAGCGGCAGATTTGCTACACTGGGTTCCAACGCATGCCGAAAGGGGGTTGCCATGGAATGGGATCAGGAAGAGGACGGGATCGCGGCGTCCGCCGACGCCGATGATGGCGCGCCCGCCGGTGCCGGTGCCGAGAGCAAGGCCGGGGGCGCGGCCGAGGCCGAGCCGTCCGTGCTCGATGACGATGCGCTTGATGACGCCATCTTCGACGACGATTCCTTCGAGGCCGATCCCTTCGAGGCCGACCCGGACGTCGCCCACCCGGACGACGACCCCGCTGATGCCGGCCCCGCGGAGGGGGGCTCCGACGCCCCCGCAGCGCTCCGCCGCCTGCGCGAGCTCACCGCCCGGCATGGGACGGCCTCGCTCGTCATCGCCGCCGCGGTCGCCCTCGTGCTCGTGCTCGGCTGCTTCGCCCTCGTGTACGGCGTCGTGCTCTCCGGCGTGACCGTGGAGAAGGACGCGCCCGACGATGCGTCCGAGGCGCTCCAGCCGGTCGAGAACCACGAGCTCCCGCACCTCGCCCTGCGTGTGACGGATATCTCCGCGACTGAGTACCCCGTCGTCTCGGTCACCCTCGCCCTCAGCCCGGACGATGGGGGCGCCGTCCCCGCGCTCGACGCGTCGTCGTTCTCCATCGCGGCGCGCGATGCGGACGGCGCCGAGGTGGAGGCGTCCATCGAGGGCGTCGAGGCGGCGGGCTCCGATGCGGTGCGCGTCCTGTGCCGGTTGGGCGAGGCCGCGCCCGGCACGGAGCAGCGCATCGACCTTACGCTCGATCCCTCGTGCGGCTACCGCGGGGGCGTTACGCCGGGATTCATCGTTCCCGGTGAGCCTACGGCATAGCGCGCCGCCCGCGTCACCGCGCGCTTCGGGTTCGAGGGGACACGTCCCGGGAAAACCTGCTAGAATCTCGAACGTTACCGTTTTTGACCCAAGGAGCGCCCGCATGTGCGACCATTGCAGCGATTCGCGAAAACCCGGCGGGATCCCCGCCTATGATGCCCAGGCCATCGAGGCCAAGTGGCAGAAGGCGTGGAAGGACGAGAACCTCTTCGCCGTGGATGAAGACCCCGCCAAGCCCAAGAAGTACGTCCTCGAGATGTTCCCGTACCCCTCGGGCGACCTGCACATGGGCCATGCGCGCAACTACACCATCGGCGACGCCATGGCGCGCCAGGCGCGCATGCGCGGCTTCGACGTGCTGCACCCCATCGGCTTCGACGCGTTCGGCCTGCCGGCCGAGAACGCCGCCATCAAGCACAACACCCAGGCGGGCGAGTGGACGTATAAGAACATGGACCAGGCGCTCGCCACGATGAAGCGCATGGGCTTCTCCTACGACATGGACCGCCTCGTGAAGACCTGCGACCCCGACTACTACAAGTGGGGCCAGTGGATCTTCGAGAAGCTCTGGGAGCGCGGCCTCGTCTATCGCAAGAAGAGCCCGGTGAACTGGTGCCCCAGCTGCAACACCGTGCTCGCCAACGAGCAGGTCACGGAGGGGCATTGCTGGCGCTGCGGCTCGGTGCCCGAGAAGCGCGACCTCGAGCAGTGGTACTTCAAGATCACCGACTACGCCCAGGAGCTCCTGGACGACCTCGAGAAGCTTCCCGGCTGGCCCGAGCGCGTGAAGCAGATGCAGGCCAACTGGATCGGCCGCTCGGAGGGCGCGGAGGTGGACTTCAGGCTCTGCGACGCCGCCGGCCAGCCCATCCCCGGCGACGAGGGCAAGATCACCGTCTTCACCACGCGCGCCGACACGCTCTTCGGCTGCACGTTCTTCCTGCTCGCCCCCGAGTACAAGGGTCTTCTCGAGCTCGTCGAGGGGACGGAGTACGAGGCCGACGTGCGCGCCGTTATCGCGCGCGCCGAGAAAGTCTCGGCGGTGGAGCGCGCCCAGGGCGCCCTCGAGAAGCACGGCGCCTTCACGGGCCGCTACGTGGTGAACCCGGTATCCGGCCAGAAGGTGCCCGTCTGGGTGGCCGACTACGTCGTCTCTGATTACGGCACGGGCGCCGTTATGGCCGTGCCCTGCGGCGACCAGCGCGACTTCGAGTTCGCCCGCAAGTACGACCTGCCCATCGTGCCCATCATCCTCATGGACGATGAGCGCGCCGCCCTCGAGGAGGCGGGCGAGTCCATCGACACCTACCATGCCGAGACCGTCGACTGGGACGAGGCGCATGTGGCGGAGGGCACGCTCGTGCAGAGCGGCAAGTACACCGGCATGCGCGGCGGCAAGCACTCCGAGGGCGAGGCCGCGATCGTGGCCGACCTCGAGGCCGCGGGCACCGGCCGCCGCAAGGTGGAGTACCGCCTGCGCGACTGGCTCATCAGCCGCCAGCGCTATTGGGGCAACCCCATCCCCGCCGTCCACTGCGAGCACTGCGGGATCGTGCCCGTGCCCGAGGACCAGCTGCCCGTGATGCTGCCCGCGAACCTCGACCTGGGCGCCGGCGAGACGCTCGCCGAGTGCCGCGAGTTCTACGAGACCACGTGCCCGGTGTGCGGCCGCCCGGCGCGGCGCGAGACCGACACCATGGACACGTTCACGTGCTCGAGCTGGTACTACCTGCGCTACTGCGACCCGCACAACACCGAGCTGCCGTTCTCCCGCGAGGCGGCCGCGCGCTGGATGCCCGTCGACAACTACATCGGCGGCATCGAGCACGCCATCCTGCACCTGCTCTACTCGCGCTTCTTCACGAAGGCCCTGCGCGACCTGGGGCTGCTCGACGTGGACGAGCCCTTCACCAACCTGCTCTGCCAGGGCATGGTGAAGGATGCGAACGGCGAGACGATGTCCAAGAGCAAGGGCAACGTCGTGCCGCCGTCCTCGGTCATCGAGCCGTACGGCGCGGACACCATGCGCCTCGCGATCCTCTTCATCGCCCCGCCCGAGAAGGACTTCGACTGGGACGAGGACGCCGTGGCCGGCGCGAACCGCTTCATCAAGCGCGCCTGGCGCATCGTGTGGCAGCTCGCCCAGGCGGGCGACGCCTCCGCGCGCCTCACGCCCGGCTCGCTCGACGCGGTGGCCAAGCAGCTCTACCGCGAGCGGCACCGCACGCTCGCCAAGTGCACCGAGGACTTCGACCGCCAGCAGTTCAACACGGCCATCTCCGCCATCATGGAGCTCGTGAACGCCGCGAGCGCCTACCTCAACGCCACCGAGGCCGACCCGGCGGCGCGCGACGCCGCGCTCACGTGGCTCGTCGCGACCGACATCGTGAGCGTGCTCGCGCCCATCTGCCCGTTCTGGGCGGACGAGCTCTGGCACGCGGCGCTCGGCCACACCGAGAGCGTCTACACGGCGCCGTGGCCGGAGTTCGACCTGGCAGAGGCCGCGAGCGACACCGTGGAGATCGCGGTGCAGGTGCTCGGCAAGGTCCGCGCGCGCGTGGAGGTCTCCACCAACGCGACCCAGGACGAGATGCGCGCCGTCGCGGAGGAGGCCGCCGCGAAGTGGATCGAGGGTAAGACCGTCGTCAAGGCCATCTGCGTGCCGGGCAAACTCGTGAACCTCGTGGTGAAGTAGGTTTTGGCGCGCATGTAAAATTACCCCAGGGGTTATTTTACATGCGCAGCCCGGTGGGTCTGCGGTGAGCGATGTCCTGCGGCATGCATGTAAAATAACCCCTGGGGTAATTTTACATGTGGAGCAATTGAGGAGACGATTGCCTTCCCGGGGCGCGCGCAGGGGGAGATGTTACCTGTCTGACCTGCTTGTGCTATAGTTTTACACGGTAATTGACGTGTTGTGAGAGGAGTGCGGGTTTTGCCCGTGCTCCTTTTTGTTGCAAGGAGGTGCGCATGGTCAAGAGCAAGACCGAGCAGCTCATCATCGATGAGCTGGAGCGGCTCGCCCCGACCCATGGCGTCGACATCGTCGACGTCGAGATCACCGGCGCCACGAAGGCGCCCTGCGTCCGCGTGCGCCTCGAGGGGGCGGAGGGCGCGTCGCTCTCGCTCGACGAGGTATGCGCGCAGACCGCGTGGGTGAGCGACGCCGTCGAGGCGCTCGACCCCATCGCGAGCTCCTACACGCTCGAGGTGTCCTCGCCCGGCCTCGACCGGCCGCTGCGCCGCCCGAGCGACTTCATGCGCTTCCAGGGTGAGGCCTGCGAGCTCACGACCACCGCGACCGAGGGGCGCCGGCGCTTCAAGGGCGTCATCGCCGCCGCGTCCGACACCTCCGCCACGCTCGAGCTCGAGGACGGGGAGCGCCTCGAGTTCGCTTTCGACGACATCAAGAAATGCACCCTGAAGCCGGTCTTCGACTTCAAGCAGAAGGAAGGGAAGAACTAACATGGCATCCGAGATGATGGAAGCTCTCATGGAGCTCTGCCAGGAGAAGCACCTGAACCAGCTCGCGCTCATCGACGAGCTCGAGCGCTCGCTCGCCGAGAGCTACCGCACCATCCTGCACCTCCCCTTCGGCGCCGAGGTCACCATCGACCGCGCGAGCGGCAAGATCTACGTCTACGAGCTCGTGCCCGTCGAGGAGTCCTACGATGAGGAGACCGACGAGTACACCGAGTTCACCAAGCGCGACGTGACCCCCAAGGACACGAGCCGCATCGCCGCCAAGCACGCGAAGGAGGCCATCAACACCCTCGTGCGCAAGTCCGCTCGCGAGCAGATCTACGAGGAGTTCTCCGACCGCATCGGCGACATCATCACGGGCACGGTGCTCCAGTCCACGCCCGACTTCACCATCGTGAAGATCCGCGAGGGCGTCGAGTCCGAGCTGCCCCACTTCGACCAGCGCCGCTACCCCGAGGAGCGCAACGAGCGTCCCGCGGGCGAGCGTTACCTGCACAACCAGCGCCTGCGCGCCGTCATCATCGACGTCCGCGACCCCAACTCCACCGAGCCCGCCACCAAGGGCGAGCACTCCCGCCCGCCGATCGTCATCTCCCGCACCCACCCGGCGCTCATCCGCTGCCTCTTCGAGCTCGAGGTGCCCGAGATCTACGAGGGCACGGTCGAGATCAAGTCCATCGCCCGCGAGCCCGGCCGCCGCTCGAAGGTCGCCGTCCGCTCGCTCGACGACCGCCTCGACCCCGTGGGCGCCTGCGTGGGCCCGAAGGGCAGCCGCGTGCGCACCGTCGTGTCCGAGCTGCGCGGCGAGCGCGTCGACGTGATCCTGTGGGACGCGGACCCGGCGCGCTACGTGGCCAACGCGCTCTCGCCGGCGAAGGTCTCGCGCGTGCTCATCGACGCCGAGAAGGGCTATGCGGGCGTGATCGTCCCCGATGACCAGCTCTCGCTTGCCATCGGCAAGGACGGCCAGAACGCGCGCCTCGCCGCCCGCCTCACCGGCTGGCACATCGATATCAAGAACGAGCGCCTCGCGGCGGAGATCCTCGGCAACCTCCACATGGGCGACGAGGCCGACGACGACCTCATCGGCGAGGACGACGACAACCGCTGCGCGTTCGTGAGCGCCGACGGCATCCGCTGCCGCAACCAGGCGCGCCCCGGTTCCCGGTTCTGCGGCGTCCACGACCCGGAGGCCGCCGATACCGAGGAGGAGGGGATCTAGCGGGTCGGGTGCCCCGGCACCCCGCATCGCAGACCCGTTGGATGTCACGGCGCGCACCGCGCGCGAGAGGTAGGTGATTGGCACATGGCGAACGTTCGCATCTCAAGCCTGGCCAAAGAATTCGGAATGTCGTCCAAGGAGCTCCTGGAGCACCTGGATCGGTTGATGATCCCGGCGAAGTCGGCGTCCTCCACGCTGAGCCAGCAGTACGTCTCGCTGGTCCGCAAGGAGCTCGCGCCCGTGCTCAAGGCGCGCGAGGCCGAGATCGAGGCCCAGCGCCGCGCCGAGGAGGAGCGCGCTGCCGCGGAGGAGGCCGCCGAGGCGGCCAAGGAAGAGGAGCGGCGCCTGGCCGTCGAGGCGCGCCGCGAGGAGGAGCGCCGCCTCGCCGCGTCCGCCCGCGCC
>NZ_CAPF01000019.1:0-15310 GCF_000321165.1 Enorma timonensis | reverse complement strand
CGCCCCGGAGCCCGCGCCGGTCGCCGACCCCTTCGCGCCGCTCGATAACTTCGGCGTGGACGACCTGGACTAGGGCCTGCCCCGACAATTCGATTCACCTGAAGAGCCCCGACCCCCGTCGGGGCTTTTTGAGTCATTGGGGACGGGTTCATTTGACTCATTGAGTCATTGGGGACGGGTTCGATTGACTCATGCCTGCCAGGGCTCGGCGCCGGGCATCTTGTCCGGGCGCTCTGGCATAATACAGGGCAGTGATAGCGCGCTCGCGCTCAGGTTGGAAGGAGCACCATGGGCAGGTCTGGCGGCGGAAGGTCCGGCGGCGGGAGCCGTGGCGGCGGGTTCTCGGGCGGCGGTCGCTCGTTCGGCGGGTTCTCCGGAGGCGGGGGACACGGGAGGAGCGCCGGCGGCCCGGGCGGCTTCGGCGGCGGCTTCGGCGGGTTCCGCCCGCCCCGCCCGCACGTGCACGTCGGCGGCGGGAGCTTCTGGCCGTTCATGGCCGGCTACGGCCTCGGGCGCGGCTCCGGATCGGGGCGCGGAACCGGCGGATCCGGCGGTAACGGCTCGGGTGGCGGCTGTGGGTGCGGCTCGGTCATCGCCCTCATCGCGGTCATACTGCTGCTCACGACGCTCTTCGGCATCCTGGGCAGCGGTGTCACCTCGTGCAGCTCGAGCCTGTTCAGCACGGACATCGCCGCATCGACCGTCGCGCGCGAGCCGCTTCCCGCCGGCGCCGCGCAGACCACCTCGACCCACTACCGCGACGAGGACGGCGGCTGGATCTATGACGCGTCCGCGCTCGAGCGCGGCATGCGCGCGTTCTACGACGAGACGGGCGTCGAGCCGTTCGTCTACATCCTCCCCAACGGCAGCGTGACCTCGCCCACCGAGCTGGGGAACATGGCCAACGAGCTCTATGACGAGCTCTTCGACGACGAGGCGCACTTCCTCCTCGTGTTCTGCGACGACGGCCAGGGCTCGTTCAACTGCGGCTATGCCGTGGGCAGCCAGGCCAAGACCGTCATGGACGACGAGGCGGCCGGCATCCTCGCCGATTACCTCGACCGCTACTACGCGGACATGTCGCTCTCGGAAGAGGAGATCTTCGCACGCGCCTTCGAGGACACGGGCGAGCGCATCATGTCCAAGACGACCTCGCCCGTGGTGTACGTCGCCATCTGCGCCGCGGTGGTCATCGTCGCCGCGCTCGCGTACACGGGCGTGAAGAAGTACCGCGCGTCCAAGGAGCGCGAGGCGAAGCGCATGCAGGACGTGCTGAACACGCCGCTCGAGAGCTTCGGAGACTCCGATCTGGAAGATTTGGAGAAGAAGTATTCCGACACGTCCGGCGACGACTGAGCGCGCCGCGCGAAGCGGGTACAAGGGGAGAGACGGTGTAGGGGCACCACGCGGCCGGGCGCACCGGCGTGAGTTCGAAGGAGTGCAACATGGGAATGCTCGATCGTTTCGCCGACATCATCAAGGCGAACATCAACGACCTGCTGGATAAGGCGGAGGATCCCGCGAAGATGGTCGACCAGTACTTGCGCGACCTCACCGAGTCGCTCGCCGAGGTCAAGAGGGAGACCGCCGGCGTGATGGCCGAGGAGACGCGCACGCGCCGCCTGGTCGAGGAGAACGAGGCCGAGGTCGCGAAGTACGACGAGCTCGCGCGCCGGGCGCTCAAGGCGGGCAACGAGGACGATGCCCGCACGTTCCTCGCCAAGAAGCAGCAGCTCGTCGCCAAGGGCGAGAGCCTGGCGCAGGCGGCGGAGGCGGCGCACGGCAACGCGTCCAAGATGCGCGAGATGCATGACAAGCTCGTCTCCGACATCGAGACGCTCAAGGGTCGCCGCGAGGCCATCAAGGCGAAGGTCGCCGTCGCCAAGACGCAGGACAAGGTCAACGCCGTGAGCTCCGCGGGCGATGGAGCCGCTGCGGCCATGAGCGCGTTCGACCGCATGGAGGCGCGCGCCAACGAGATGCTCGACCGCTCGAACGCCATGAGCGAGCTCAACGCCAAGCCGGCCGATTCCGCCGCCGAGTTGGAGCGCAAGTACACCGAGGCGGGTTCCACCGCCGCGGTGGACGACGAGCTCGCCCGCCTCAAGCAGGAGATGGGGCTGTAGCGGGCGCTCGACGCGCGCACCCGGCGCAGCGGGACCGATAGGACGGAACGGGCCGCCTTGCATCGCGTTCGGTGCGAGGCGGCCCGCTGCTATCGGGTGCGATGCGACCAGTGCGCCCGGGCGCACCGTCCTCTCTAGAGGAGGAAGTCCTCGCGGGCGATGCAGCGCGCGGCGCGCTTCTCGGGCGCGGCGATTTCCTCGGCGGGATAGCCAAGCGTGAGCCTGGAGACGGGGAGGACGCCCGCGGGCAGGCCGAACTCCCGGCGCGCGACGTCCGGGTCGAACATGCACACCCAGCAGGTGCCCAGGCCGAGCTCCGTGGCCTGCATCATCATCTGGTCCACGACGATCGAGCTGTCGATGAGCGCGGAGCTCATGCCGTCCGGCTTGCGCACCCAGGCCTCTTCCTCGACGGCGCAGGCGATGAGCACCATGGGCGCGCCGAAGACGCTGCCTTCGCGCTCGAAGCGCACAGCCGCGCGGGCCGCCTTCTCACGCAGCTCGGGCGTGTCGCACACGATGAGCCGGGTGGGATGGTTGTTGTGCGCGGAGGGCGCGATGCGCCCCGCCTCGACGATGGCGTCGAGCACCTCGGGCTCGACGGGGCGGTCCTGGTAGGCGCGGCACGAGAAGCGCGCGCGGGTGAGCTCGCTGAACGACATGGCTGCTTCCTCTCGACGATGGAACGGGTATCACCGGGCATTGTACCCGACGGCCGCGGTCCCGCCGCCCCCGGACTCATTTCCGAACCGTCGCCGCGCAGGGGCGAATCCGGTGCTACCATGGCTCTGTCGGGCGCTGCTGCACGGCTGCACCTGTCCCTATCGTCGTCTGGCCGTAAGGCCAAAGGAAGGAGCCACCATGGCTCAGCGTTTCATGCTCAATGAGACCTCGTATCACGGTTCCGGCGCCATCGCAGAGATCCCGAACGAGATCAAGGCGCGCGGGTTCAAGAAGGTGTTCGTCGCCTCCGACCCCGACCTCGTGAAGTTCGGCATCACGACCAAGGTGACCGACCTGCTCGACGAGGCGGGCATCGCCTACGAGCTCTATTCGGACATCAAGCCGAACCCCACGATCGAGAACGTCAAGCACGGCGTCGAGGCCTACCGCGCGTGCGGTGCCGACTGCATCGTGGCCGTCGGCGGTGGCTCCTCGATGGACACCTCGAAGGCCATCGGCATCATCATCACGAACCCCGAGTTCGAGGACGTGCGCTCGCTCGAGGGCACCGCGCCCACGAAGAACCCCTGCGCGCCCATCATCGCCGTCCCCACCACGGCCGGCACCGCCGCTGAGGTGACGATCAACTACGTCATCACCGACACCGAGCGCATGCGCAAGTTCGTGTGCGTCGACCCGCACGACATGCCCGTCGTCGCCGTCGTCGACCCCGACATGATGGCCACCATGCCCGCGGGCCTCACCGCCGCGACGGGCATGGACGCGCTCACCCACGCCATCGAGGGCTACACCACGAAGGGTGCCTGGGAGATGTCCGACATGTTCCACCTGAAGGCCATCGAGCTCATCTCGAAGAACCTGCGCGACGCGGTGGCCGAGGCGAAGAGCGGCAAGGCCGGCAGCGGCCGCGAGGCCATGGCCCTTGGCCAGTACATCGCCGGCATGGGCTTCTCGAACGTCGGCCTGGGCATCGACCACGCCATGGCGCACACGCTCTCGGCCCACTACGACACCCCGCACGGCGTCGCCTGCGCCATGCTCCTGCCCATCGCCATGGAGTTCAACAAGCCCGTCGTGGCTGACCGCCTGGCCGACGTGGCCGTCGCCATGGGCGTGGACACCACGGGCATGACCACGGACGAGGCCGCCGACGCCGCCATCGCCGCGGTGCGCCAGCTCTCCGAGGACGTCGAGATCCCGAAGGTCTGCGAGGCCATCAAGGCCGACGAGCTCGACCGCATCGCCGACGACGCGCTCGCGGACGCCTGCTATCCGGGCAACCCGCGCGAGGCCGACCACGATACCGTCGTGGAGCTCTTCAAGAAGATCATGGCGTAAACCCTGCACGCCATGCGCCGGGGTCGGCGAGTGCGACCCCATCGGGCGGCCTGCCATGCGGCGGGTCGCCCGTTTTCGTGATGGGCGTTTGACGCCGCCCGCCGGATACGCGTGCCGCGTGCTACAATACCCCCTGCGAAGCGGGCCAGGCGGTCGCGCGCGGGATCGGGCTCGCCCGGTGCCCGCGTGAGGAAAGTCCGGGCTCCACAGGGCAGGATGCTGGCTAACGGCCAGGCGGGGCGACCCGACGGAAAGTGCCGCAGAAAAGAAGACTCCCACCTGCGTGCAGACTCGGCGCGCAAAGGGAAAAGATGAAACGGTGGTGTAAGAGACCACCAGCGTCGCGGCGACGCGGCGGCTTGGTAAACCCCATCCGGAGCAAGCGCGAATAGGGGCGCGATAGGCCGGCCCGGCCTGCGCCCGGGTGGCGTGCGAAGAGCGGCGCGGCAACGCGTCCGCCAAGATAAATGACCGTCCCCGACAGAACCCGGCTTATCGGCCCGCTTCGCCCTTTCGTTGCCGCCCCGCGCCGTGCGGGCGCGCCCTTGGCGGTTCCATGCCCGTTTCTTACGGCCAACATCAGGGAAATGTAAAGCTCTCGTAAGATGTTTTCATGCCATTGCGCGTTTCCGCAGCTCATGAGCCTCTTCTATGCATATGCGCCTTACATTGCGCAGATAATCGCCATCCAAGCATCACTTTCATGTAACGAAACGGTAAAATAGCGGGGATGTTACCTCCGGGCGCGGTGCGCCCTTGGTTGGGGGAGACCTTCTTGGACGTTTCTTTCACACAGTTCGTCGGCCAGGTGCTTTCGAATCCCATCATGGCCGTCACGGTCCTGCTCACGCTCGGCGTCATCTTCGTGAACGGCTGGACCGACGCGCCGAACGCCATCGCGACCGCCGTCACCACGCGTACCATCAGCATCCGGCCCGCGATCATCATGAGCGCCGTCTTCAACTTCCTCGGCGTGCTCATCATGACGATCGTGAACTCGTCCGTCGCCTCGACGATCTCGAACATGGTCGACTTCGGCTCGAACGCCCACATGGCGCTCATCGCGCTGTGCGCGGCGCTGTTCTCGATCGTCGTCTACAGCGTGGGCGCATCGATCTTCGGCATTCCCACGAGCGAGAGCCACAGCCTCATCGCCGGCCTCACCGGCGCGGCCCTCGCCGTCCAGGGCGGCCTCGACGGCGTGAACGGCTCGGAGTGGATCAAGGTCATCTACGGTCTCGTGCTGAGCCTCGTGTTGGGCTTCGCGCTCGGCTGGGGCATCTGCAAGCTGCTGACCATCATCTGCAGGGACATGGATCGCCGCCGCACGAACAAGGCCTTCAAGTACATGCAGATCTTCGGCGCCGCCGCCATGAGCTTCATGCACGGCGCGCAGGACGGCCAGAAGTTCATCGGCGTGCTGCTGCTGGGCGTGGCGTTCGTGAACGGCCAGCCCGAGCTCGCCGGCGCCGTGATCCCCATCTGGCTCATGCTGCTCTGCAGCGTGACCATGGGCGTGGGCACGAGCGTGGGCGGCGAGAAGATCATCAAGTCCGTGGGCATGGACATGGTGAAGCTCGAGACGTTCCAGGGCTTCTCGGCCGACCTCGCCGGCGCCGTCTGCATCCTGCTCTCCACCCTCACGGGCATCCCCGTCTCGACGACCCACACCAAGACGAGCGCCATCATGGGCGTCGGCGCGGTGAAGCGTCTCTCGGCCATCAACTTCTCGGTGGTCAAGGACATGATGCTCACATGGGTGTTCACGTTCCCCGGGTGCGGCCTCATCAGCTTCGTCATGGCGAAGCTGTTCATGATGGTGTTCTAGACCTCGCAAGCATAGACGTGGAGCGCCGAAGGGCGCGGTTCATAGCGAGCTCACGACATATGGGAGGATATCTTGGCCAGGAAAAACGATGCGTTCTACTTCGACGCCTTCTGCACATGCGCGGATTACTCGTGCCAGGCGGCTGAGCTGCTGTCCCAGATCGCGCACGACTTCGATCCCGATGCCCTCGAGGAGCGGATCGATGAGATGCACGCGATCGAGCAGGCGGCCGACGAGAAGAAGCACGAGATCCAGGACGCGCTCGTCACGGCGTTTGTGACGCCCATCGAGCGCGAGGACATCGCGATGCTGAGCGACTACCTCGACACCGTGACCGACCGCATCGAGGGCGTGCTGCACCGGCTCTACTTCGACAACGTCCGCGAGATGCGCCCCGACGCGTTGCGCATGGTCGAGATGATCGTGCGCGGCTGCAAGGTGATGCGCGAGGTCGTGGGCGAGCTGGCGCAGTTCAAGAAGTCGAAGAAGCTGCGCGATTACGTCGTGGAGCTCAACAGCATCGAGGAGGAGGCCGACGCGCTGTACATGCACGCCATGCGCGAGCTGCACACCACGTGCACCGACCCGATCGTCGTGTTCACGTGGCACGAGATCTACTCCTTCCTCGAGTACTGCGTCGATTACTGCGAGCACGTCGCGGATACCGTCGATACCATCGTGATGAAGAACTCCTAGTGGATGCCGAGCGCTATCTGACCCTGCGGGCTGGGTATGAGGCGGTATCGGAGGTCGTCGACCGCAAGAGCCGCTTCATAGCCCAGCTCGTGCATGTCGAGTCCGAGGCGGCGGCGTCCGAGCACATCGCCGCCGTGCGCGCCCGGCATTTCGATGCGCGGCACAACGTCCCCGCGTGGATCCTGGCCGATGGCCGGGAGCGGGCGAGCGACGACGGGGAGCCCCAGCGCACGAGCGGCATGCCGACGCTCGAGGTGCTGCGCGGCGCGGAGCTGCGCGACGTGTGCTGCGTGACCACGCGCTACTTCGGCGGAACGCTGCTCGGTCCCGGCGGGCTCGTGCGCGCCTACACCGCCGCCGCCCAGGCCGCCATCGACGAGGCGCGCGCCGCGGGCGCGATCGTGGAGATGACCATGGTGACCCCGGTCGAGGTGCGCGTGCCCTACGCCGCGTTCGAGCAGGTGCGGCACATGGCCGAGGTCGCTGGCGCGAAGGTCGCGGACGCGGTGTACGCCGAGGACGTCACGCTCGAGCTCACCTTCCATGCGGGGGAGGAGGGGCCGTTCCTCGCGGCACTCACCGAGCGGTTTGCGGGCAAGCAGGACGCCCGCGCCGGCGCCCCGCATTTCGCCGAGTTCTAATGCGGGCGGGCCCGCGTCCCTTCATGCGGGGCGGTGCGCCTGGTCTGGCGGCTCGCTATTCCGCGGGCTCGTGGCGGGCGATGATGTCGATGGCGATCCTCACGGCATCCTCGATGCACCCCGGGCAGCTGCGCAGGGGGCCGTGGTCGCACCCGATGCCCTTGAGCTCGGCGCAGCGGGTCGTGCCGTTCATCTCGCCGAAGCGCTGCACGAGCTCGTGGACCAGGCGGTACGTCGCGACCTTGGTCGTGCCGGACGTCTCGGTGCCGGAGCTGTTGAGGTGGCTCAGCGCCATGACCGCGCCCGAGATGGCGCCGCATGTTTCCTGGTGCCCGCCCATGCCGGCACCGAATCCCTCGGACAGCAGATAGCACGCCTCGAAGTCGGCGCCGACCTCGGGCGCGAGCGCGCACGCGACCGCCTGCGCGCAGTTGAACCCGCGCTCGGCGCGGAGGGCGACGGCGGTGCGGGCGAGGTCGTCGGAACGGGACTGGATGTCAGACGTGGTCATGGGGCTCCTCTCGGTTCGGTGGGCTGCGCGGCGCCGCGGTGCCGTGCGGATGCCATTGTAGCAATCTCCGCGCCCGCGCAGGCGTGGTGGCGATAGGTGTGGCTCGCATCACCTCAGGGCTCCGTCTGCCGTGCCGCGCGGACCGGGCGTATTGGCGCCATGCCCCGCTTCCGGGAGCCATCTTTGTAAAATGCGCTGCGCGGCGGCCCGTCGCGGCGCAACGGCGGTATCCTGTACAGGTTCGATAACGGCGCGGCACGGCGTGACGCCCGCGCGGGCGCCCGGCAACCAAAGGAGGCCAACCCATGGCAGAGCATATCGGAACCACGTGCGTGCAGGGCGGCTACCGCCCCGGCGACGGCGAGCCCCGGCAGATCCCCATCTATCAGTCCACCACGTGGAAGTACGATACCTCGGAGCACATGGGCAGGCTCTTCGACCTCGAGGAGTCCGGCTACTTCTACACGCGCCTGCAGAACCCCACGAACGACTACGTCGCGGCGAAGATCTGCGAGCTCGAGGGCGGCTCGGCCGCCATGCTCACGAGCTCCGGCCAGGCCGCGAACTTCTTCGCCGTCTTCAACATCGCCGGCTGCGGCGACCATGTGGTCGCGAGCTCCGCGATCTACGGCGGCACGTTCAACCTGCTCGCGCACACGCTCGAGCGCATGGGCATCGAGACCACGTTCGTCGCGCCCGATTGCTCTGACGCCGAGCTCGAGGCTGCCTTCAGGCCCAACACCAAGGCCGTCTTCGGCGAGACCATCGCCAACCCCGCCCTCGACGTGCTCGACATCGAGCGCTTTGCCACGGCGGCGCACGCGCACGGCGTGCCGCTCATCGTGGACAACACGTTCCCCACGCCCATCCTCTGCCGCCCCTTCGAGTGGGGCGCGGACATCGTGACGCATTCCACCACGAAGTACATGGACGGGCACGGCGCGGCCGTGGGCGGTGCGATCGTGGACTCCGGCAACTTCGACTGGGAGGCGCACGCGGACAAGTTCCCCGGCCTTACCACGCCCGATGAGACCTACCACGGCGTCGTGTACACCGAGAAATTCGGTCAGGGCGGCGCGTTCATCACGAAGGCGACCTCCCAGCTCATGCGCGACTTCGGTTGCATCCAGAGCCCGCAGAACGCGTTTCTGCTCAACATGGGCCTCGAGAGCCTGCACGTGCGCATGCTCCAGCATGTGAAGAACGGCCAGGCCATGGCCGAGTTCCTGGTCGAGCACCCCAAGGTGCGCTTCGTGAAGTACCCCGGGCTCCCGAGCGACCCGTGGCACGAGCTCGCCCGGAAGTACCTGCCGAACGGCTGCTGCGGCGTGGTGAGCTTCGGGTTCACGGGCGGCCGCGCGGCGGCGGAGGAGTTCATGAAGAACCTCCACGTGGCGCAGATCGCCACCCATGTGGCCGATGCGCGCACCTGCGTGCTGCACCCGGCGAACGCCACGCACCGCCAGATGACGGATGCCGAGCTCGAGGCTGCGGGTGTCGCCCCCGACATGGTGCGCCTCTCTTGTGGCATCGAGGACACGCAGGACCTCATCGACGACGTCGCGCAGGCGCTCGACGCCATCTAAGGCCGCGCAGCCCGCGCGTAAGCGCTATCGAGCCGTAGCCCCATGCCGCAAAAGGGGTTGGACGGAACACGTCCCCAACGAACCCATGGGTTGGTTGGGGACGTGTTCCTTTCAACCCCTTTTGCCTACCGGGGGTCGATGGGGCGCAGCACGGTGAGCGCGCCGGGCAGGATCTCGATGCCGATTCGCGTGGCAGAGAGCTGCTCGCCGTCCGCCTGCATGGGGTAGCCCGCTCCCTCGAGCTCGATGTCGACGCGGCGCGCCCGGGCAAAGCGGATGTAGCGCGAGCCCACGTGATGTCCGTTCTTGGCGCGGAGCAGCAGCGCGAGCGCCGTCACGCGCGTCGCTCGCCCGCTCGCGATGCACACGTCGAAGCGGCCGTCGGTGGGGTCGGCGTCCGGGCAGATCCGGAAGCCCGAGCCGTACGTGGGGCCGAGCTGCACCGCGACGATGAACGTGCGCAGCCGCTCGGGCTCGCCGCCGTCGAGGGCGATCCGCGCGGGGTAGGGCTGGAAGCGCCGGGCGAGCACGTCCACGCCGCTCGCCATGTAGAGCGCCCCGCCGGTGAGCTTCGTCACGTTCCTGAGCTCGTAGGTGCCGATCGCCACCGCCGCGTCGAGCCCGAAGGAGAAGGTCTCGATGAAATACTCGGTCGTGGCCGGCGCGCCGTCCGCGTCGCGCAGCGTGAGCCTGCCCACATCGAAGGGAATCCGCTCGCAGGTGAGGTAGCGGCCGAACCCATCGCCCGTGAAGTCGCGCATCCCGAGCGTGCGGGCGAAGTCGTTGCCCGACCCCACGGGCACGACGCCCAGGGCGGGCCGCTCCGCCGCGGGGATGGCCATGAGGCCGTTCACCACCTCGTGCACGATGCCGTCGCCGCCGAGCGCGAGCACCGCGTCGAAGCCCCGCGCCGCCCGCGCGAGCTCGATGGCATGGCGCGGCCGCTCGGTGTAGACGAGCTCGAACGAATCGCGGTCGTGGTGGTAGAGGGCGAGGAAGCGCTGCAGCTGCTCGGCCGCGCGCCCACCCGATCCGAGCTGGGACGCGGGGTTGGCGATGATGAGCGTGCGCCCGAGCGGGCTCGCCGTGGTCGTTTGGCTATCCATGTGGTTCCTCGTCGGTCGCGTGCGGCATCGCATCTATTATCGCGCAACCGCCAGCCCTACGCATCCCCGTCCTCGAGGCGGTCGTGCCGGGCGATGGCGTCGGCGACGGTGGCGTTCGCGTCCCCTTCGAGCGACCGGCGCTTCGGGGTGATGATGCGTTGCGCGGGGTAGACGCCGCGGTGACCCGCGACGAGGTAGCTCACGAAGGACGCGATGACATAGTAGGGCATCGCCGCCCCGCCGAAGAGGTCGACGCCGAGCATGATGGTCGTGATGGGCACGTTGAGCGCTGCTCCGAAGACGCCGAGCATCCCCAGGGCGGCCGCGAAGCCGCAGGGAAGCCCAGCGAGCGCGGAGAGAGCGCCGCCGAGCGAGGCACCGATGCCGAAGAGCGGCGTGACCTCGCCGCCCTGAAAGCCCGTGCCGAGGGTGAGCGCGGTGAGCGCGATCTTGATGAAGGGGTCGGCGAGGGTCGCGTCGCCCGAGAAGCCGGCCTCGACGAGCCAGGTCGAGAGTCCCGCGTAGCGCTGGAGGCCGAAGAGGAAGTACACCGCGATCAGCACGAGCGAACCCGTGAGCGCCGCGAGCAGGTAGCTCGTGATGCGGTTTGCGAGCACGCGGCGCACCGTGCGGATGGCGAGCGAGAACAGGCGGGCGATGAGGCCGAAGACGATCGCGAGCGCGACGGTGGCCGCGATGGTGCGGGCGTCGAGCGCGGGCGCGGCGCCGATGGCGTACGAGGCGTGCGCGCAGCCGATCGCGCGCGCGATGCCGTCGGCGGTGAACGAGGCGATGAGGCAGTAGATCCCCGAGCTGTAGTTCAGCTTGCCCACGTAGCACATCTCCATGCCGAAGAACGTGCCCGCGAGCGGCGCGCCGAAGACGGCGCCGAAGGCGGCGGAGATGCCGGCGAGCATAAGGTCTTGGTGGTCGCGCGCGCCGAGCCGCGCCGCGCGGGCGGTGTTGTCGGCAATCGTGCCGCCGATCTGGACCGCCGTGCCCTCGCGTCCGGCGGAGCCGCCCGCCAGGTGCGTGGCAACGGAGCAGATGAAGGTGAGGGGCGCCATGCGCGCGGGCACGGAGGCGCCGGTGAGCGCGCTGTCGATGACGAGGTTGTTGCCGCGCGACGCCTGCTTGCCGTGCGTGCGGTACACCCAGGCGGTCGCGACGCCCACCACGGGCAGAAGGAGGAAGGCGGCGATGTGGCGCTCCCGGATGCCCGTGACGATGTCGAGCGAGGTGAGGAAGGCCCAGGCGACGACGCCCATGGCGGCGGACACGACGAGCACGAGCGCGAGCAAGCGGAGACTCTCGCGCATGTTGCGCAGGTCGCGGCGGGTGTCCGCGGCGATGAGCGCCTCCTCGTGCGAGAGGACGCCCCCGAGCGCGCTCGAGACCCGCTCCCGTATCGAAGCGCCTTGCGCCATGTCCCATCCCTCCACTCGAGGCCGCGCCGCGCGTGCCGCCGCGGCCATCCGAAGCACTCAGTATAGCGCCCGGCCTCTTGCGCGGCGCAGGGAAGCCGGGGCATACCAAAAAGCAGGCCAGGCACGCTGCGTTGCCTGACCTGCAGTGGTTCCTGGAGCGGGCGACGGGAATCGAACCCGCGTCATCAGCTTGGAAGGCTGGGGTTCTACCATTGAACTACGCCCGCATATGGTCGGGACGACAGGATTCGAACCTGCGGCATCGTGCTCCCAAAGCACGCGCGCTACCAGACTGCGCCACGTCCCGTGCGTCCGACGCAGCATTATACGGGTTATTCGTGGGCTGGGCAACCGACGCCGCCCGCGCTTCGCCTCGCGTTCATATCGACCGCCCCCGCTTACCGGGGAAATGCTACCAATAACGATACGCTGTCCTAAAAGGCGCATCCGCCTCGTCGTGCGCGGGCATACTTGCAGCAACCGGTGGCGATGCCCGCCACTGCCGCCCCGAGGCGAGGAGGCGCCATGAGATACGTCTGTTCCATCTGCGGATACGTGTACGACGAGGAGGAGGAAGGCGTCCCCTTCGCCGATCTGCCCGATTCCTGGGTGTGCCCGCTGTGCGGGGCGGCGAAGTCGGCGTTCGCGCCGGAGACGGCCGCGCCCGCCGAGCAGCGCGCAGCTCCCGATGCCGCGCCCGCTGCCCCTGCGGAGCTCGATGAGGACGTGCTCGAGCTGCCGCCGCTCGTCCTCTCGGCCATCTGCTCCAACCTCGCGCGCGGTTGCGAGAAGCAGTACCGGGACGAGGAGCGCGCGCTCTTCCAGCAGCTCTCGGACTACTTCGCCGCGCGCTCCCCGGAGGAGCCCGCCGGGGATGGCGCGGCGCTCGCGGGGTTGTTCGCGGACGACCTGGCGCGCGGCTACCCGGAGCTCTCCGCCGCCGCCCGCGCCGCAGGCGACCGCGGCACCCAGCGCATCTGCGTCTGGGGCGAGAAGGTGACGCGCGCCCTCGAGTCGGTTCTTTCCCGCTATGCCCGCGAGGGCGACGCGCTGCTCGAGGGCAAGAGCGTGTGGGTGTGCTCGGTATGCGGGTTCACGTTCATCGGCGAGCGCCCGCCTGAGCGCTGCCCGGTTTGCAAGGTGCCCGCTTGGAAGTTCGACAAGATCGAGGGGAGGTGCGCCGCATGAGCGACGTGACGCGCCTGGCCGTGCGCAACCTGCGGCTGTGCACGAAGGACTGCCTCTGCCTGTACGTGTGCCCCACGGGGGCATCGGATACCGAGGACAGCATCATCGATCCCGAGCGCTGCATCGGGTGCGGCGCGTGCGCAGAGGCGTGCCCGAGCAAGGCCATCTCGCTCGTGCCCCTGGCGTACCCGCCCCAGCAGCCGAAGGCGCCGGCCGTCGTCGCGCGCGCCCTCGAGCTCGCCCGTGCGAAGGCCCGTGAGGAGGCGCTCGCGCGAGCGGGTGTCCGCGCCGCGGAACGCCCGGCCTCCGCAGCGATCATGGCCGCCGTCGAGCGGGCGACGCGTTTGGTGAGCGAGGATCTGCTGCGCGAGGCGGGCTACATGCTCCCGCAGAGCCGCAACGCGCACGAGCTGCTGCGCGGCTGGGTCGCGGCGCCTCCCGCGCCGGATTTCCCCGTGGAGGCGGCGCGCCGCCTGCTCGAGCTCATTCCCGAGAACGAGGGGGACGGACGCGAGGGGGTCGCATCGCAGCAGGTGGGTGAGCATGCCGGTGGGGCGACCGCGGCCGCCGAGGCCTTGGCGGCAGACCCCGTCGGCCAGCGCTACCGCTGCCTGCTCTGCGGCGCCGAGTTCACGGTCGCGGCGGGCGAGGATCCCGTGTGCCCGATGTGCGGCGCGCGGGGCGACTACCTGGAGCGCTGTGACTGATGAGAAGGCGCCGTGATAAAAAGGTGTCTGACACCAATTTATCACGGCGCCGTTGGGCCGCTACCGCAGGAACGTGCGGATGAGCCTGTCCTTCGCCGCCGTGTAGGGCTGGTAGCGCATGGGCAGGTCGATCCAGAGGTACTTCTTCAGGATGCTCTTCTCGTGGCTGAACGTGTCGAAGCTCTTCTTCCCGTGGTAGCTGCCCATGCCGCTCGCGCCCACGCCGCCGAAGCCCATGGAGCTCGTGGCGAGGTGCACGATCGTGTCGTTCACGCAGCCGCCGCCGAAGGGCACGTGGCGCAGGAAGCGGTCCTCGAGCATGGCGTCGCGCGTGAAGAGGTAGCAGGCGAGCGGCTTGGGGCGGCGCTTGATGAACGCCTCGGCCTCCTTGACGTCGCGGTAGGTGATGATGGGCATGATGGGGCCGAAGATCTCCTCGCCCATGACCGCGTCGTCCTCCGTCACGCCGTCGAGCACGGTGGGGGCGATCTGCAGCGTCTCGGCGTTCGCCTGCCCGCCCACGACGACCTTCGCGGGGTCGATGAGCCCCATGAGGCGGTCGAAGTGCTTGCGGTTCACGATCTTGCCCCACTGCGGGTTGTCGAGCGGAGCGGCCCCGAACATCTCCTCGATCTGCGCGCGCACGAGCTTGAGGAACTCGTCGTGCACGCGCTCGTCGACGAGGATGTAGTCGGGCGCCACGCAGGTCTGGCCGCAGTTGAGGTACTTGCCGAACACCACGCGCGCGGCGGCGACCTTGAGGTTCGCGTCCGCCGCGATGACGCAGGGGCTCTTGCCGCCCAGCTCGAGCGTGACGGGGGTGAGGTGCTCGGAGGCCTTGCGCATCACGAGCGTGCCCACCGCGACGCTGCCGGTGAAGAAGATGTAGTCGAAGCGCTCGTCGAGCAGGGCCGCGTTCTCCGCGCGCCCGCCCTCCACGACGCTCGCGAGCCCGGGCTCGAGGCTGGAGGAGATGATGTCGCGCATCACCGCGGACGTGGCAGGCGAGTACGCGCTCGGCTTCACCACGCAGCAGTTGCCGGCGGCGATCGCGCCCACGAGCGGCTCCATCGTGAGCATGAACGGGTAGTTCCACGGGCTCATGATGAGCACGCATCCGTAGGGCTCCGCGATGGTGAAGCTCTTGGCGTGGAAGTTCGCCAGCCCGGTGCGCGCGCGGTGCCGCCGTGCCCAGCGGCGGACGTGGCGCAGCTGGTAGCGCAGCTCGGCGAGCGTCATGCCCACCTCGCACATGTAGCTCTCGGTCGCGGACTTGCCGAGGTCCACGCGGAGCGCCTCGTTGATGCGGTCCTCGTTCTCGACGATCGCGCGCTCGAGGGCGCGCAGCGCCTCGATGCGGGCCTCGACGGGGATGGTGGCGCCGGTGGCGAAGTGCGCCCGGCAGCGCTCGACGGTATCTGCGATGGTCATGATGCTCCTCATGCTCCTAGCGGCGGATGGTGCGGTGGGCG
>NZ_CAPF01000020.1:0-10359 GCF_000321165.1 Enorma timonensis | reverse complement strand
CCAGACCGGCGAGCTCGACCGGCGCGGTTCCTACAAGCGCGTGCGCCTGGGGTCGGACCCGGCGGATCGCCTGCGCTCGCGGGGCGTCCGGACGCGGTATGATGGAGCGGACGGAGCCCGGCCGGGAGGCCGCGGACGCGGAAGGGGAGAGGACCATGGCCGCTAAGTTGAAGGTCGCCATCGCCGCCGGAGGCACGGCGGGGCATGTGAACCCCGCGCTCGCGCTCGCCGAGGAGCTGCGCTCGCGCGGCCATGACGTGCGGTTCTACGGCGAATCGCGGCGGCTCGAGGGCAAGCTCGTCCCCGCGGCGGGCTTCCCGTTCACGCCCATCCACGTGACCGGCTTCGACCGCGAGCGCCCCTGGACGGTCATCTCCGCGCTCGCGAACCTCGCCCGTACCGAGGGCCGGCTCGTCCGCGATTTCAAGCGTGACGCCGCGCTGCGCCCCGACGTCGCGGTCGGGTTCGGCGCCTACATCGAGCTGCCGGTCGTCCGCGCGGCGGCGAAGCTCGGCATCCCGTACGCCCTCCACGAGCAGAACTCCGTCCCCGGCCTCGCCAACAAGCAATCGGCCAAGGGCGCGGCGCTCATCGGCATCGCCCAGCCCGCGGTGCGCGCGGTGTTCGAGCAGCGCGGGGCGTCCCCCGAGGCAATCGAGCTCGTGGGCAATCCCGTGCGCGCCTCGGTGCTCGCCGGCGACCGCGCGCGCGGCCGCGCCGAGCTCGGTGTGCCGGAGGGGGCGACGCTCCTCGTGGTGTTCGGCGGCTCGCTCGGCGCCCGCCACCTGAACGAGCGCATGGCCTCCCTCAAGGGCGAGCTGCTCTCGATGGAGGGCGTGCACGTGCTGCACTCCACGGGCGCGGACGACTTCGAGGCCACGGAGCGCGCGCTCGCGCTGGACGAGGCGGAGGCGCGGCGCTACCACGTGCGCCCCTACATCGACGACATGGGCGACGTCCTCGCCGCCGCGGACCTCGTGCTCTCCCGCGCGGGCGCCTCCTCCATCGCCGAGATCGCCGCGCTCGCCGTCCCGGCGGTGCTCGTGCCCTACCCGCACGCCACGGCCGACCACCAGACGACGAACGCGCGCTACCTCGTGGACGCGGGCGCGGCCGAGATGTGCGCCGACGCCGCCATCGACGAGCCTGCCTTCGCCGACATGCTCCTCGGGCTGCTGCGCGACCCGCAGCGCCGCGCCGAGATGCGCGCCCATGCCGAGGGGCTCGGCCAGGCGCGCGCCGCCGAGCGCTTCGCCGACGCCGTGGAGCGCATCGCGCGCTGATCCGCGCGACGCACGGCGGGCGACCGGCCTCGTATCGGGTCGCGTCGCGCATAGCGATACTGTGTGCGCGCCTTTCTCCGCCTGGTGATTTGACGTACAATCTTCTCTTTGAACATCGGAACGAAGCTGAAGGAGAAGCATCCTCCATGGCAGATTCTCAGACACCCGCGCGCCCGCAACGCATCCACTTCATCGGCATCGGGGGCGCCGGGATGAGCGGCATCGCCCTCGTGCTGCATGAGCGCGGAAGCGCGGTGAGCGGCTCAGACCTCAAGACCTCGCGCTACATCCGCCAGCTCATCCGCGCGGGCGTGGATATCCACATCGGGCACGACGCGGCGACGATCGACGCCGTCCAGCCCGACGTCGTGGTGGTCTCGACGGCCATCCCGGAGACGAACCCGGAGCTCGCGCGCGCCCGTGAGCTCGGCATCCCCGTCTGGCCGCGCGCGAAGATGCTCTCCGAGCTCGGCCGCGGCTACACCACCGTCGCCGTCGCGGGCACGCACGGCAAGACGACCACCTCCTCCATGGTGGCCACGATGCTCGACCGCATGGGGCTCGACCCGAGCTTCCTCATCGGCGGCATCGTCGAGGGCTACGACACGAACGGCCGCAACGGCTCGGGCGCGTACTTCGTCGCCGAGGCGGACGAGTCCGACCGCTCCTTCCTCTACCTCGACCCCGACATCGCCGTCGTCACGAACGTCGAGGCCGACCACCTCGACCACTACGATTCGCTCGATGACATCCGCGAGACGTTCGCGAAGTTCATGGGGCTCGTGGGCGAGGCCGGCACGGTCGTCGTGTGCGGTGACGACCAGAGCCTTGCCGAGCTCGCGCGCAGCACGGGCCGGAAGGTCGTGACCTACGGCCTCACGGAGGGCGTGGACGCGCGCTGCGTGCCCCTGCCCGCCCAGGGCATCGAGGGGCGCTGCCGCGTCATGCTGCCCGACGGCAGCGAGCATGAGGTCTCGATCAAGAGCAACCCCGGCACGCACAACCTCTTGAACGCCACGGCCGCGCTCGTGGTCGCCTGGACGCTCGGCCTCGATGCCGCCGCGGCCGCCACGGCGCTTTCCGGGTTCGCGGGCGTCCGCCGGCGCTTCACGCACGTGGGCGACGTGGCGGGCATCACGGTCGTCGACGATTACGGCCACCATCCCACCGAGGTCAAGGCGACCCTTGAGGCCGCGAGCACGCTCGGCTTCAAACACGTCGACGTCGTCTTCCAGCCGCACCGCTACTCGCGCCTCCAGGCGCTCGCCGACGATTTCGCCGACGCCTTCGAGCGCGCCGACCGGCTCGTGCTCATCGACGTGTTCTCGGCCGGCGAGATGCCCATCCCGGGCGTGACGAGCAAGATGCTCGCCGACACGGTGCGCGCGCACCATCCCGGCAAGGATGTCCGCTACGTGGCCGACCGCATGCAGCTGCCCGAGGTGCTCTCGCACATCGCGGAGGAGGGCGACCTGCTCATCACCATGGGCGCCGGCGACGTCACCACCGTGGGGCCGGAGTTCGTGGCCTATATGGAAGATAAGGACGCGTGAGGCGGCGTGGGCCTCTTCAACGTGGTCATGGCGCTCTCCGGGGCGCTCGATACGGACGTCACCGAGCACGAGAAGCTCGCGCGGCACACAAGCTACCGCATCGGCGGCCCGGCGGCGCTCTTCATTACCTGCCATAGCTACCACGCCCTGCGCCATGCCGTCGAGGAGCTCGAGCGCGAGCGGGTGCCCTGGGTGGTGCTCGGCCGCGGATCGAACGTGCTCGTCTCAGACGAGGGGTACGCGGGCGCCGTCGTCACGCTCGGCCGGGAGTTCTCGCGCACGGTGATCGCCGAGGACGGCTGCACCGTGACGGTCGGCGCGGGCACCGTGCTCGCGCGCCTGGTGAACGAGGCCTACGCGAAGGGGCTCTCCGGCCTCGAGTTCGCCGTGGGCATCCCCGGCACCGTGGGCGGCGCGGTCTCGATGGACGCCGGGACGCGCGATGAGTGGATCGGCTCGCTTATCGAGGACGTCATCACCTACAAGCCGGGCGAGGGGCTCAAGCACTACCGCGGGAACGAGGTCGCGTGGGGCTACCGCGAGAGCAGCCTGCCCCGCGACGAGATCATCCTCGAGGCGACGCTCTCCCTGCGTCCGGCGGCCAAGACGGACATCCGCGACCGCATGGAGCGCTTCCTGTCGCGCCGGCGCCGCACGCAGCCCCAGGGCGTGGCGTCGTGCGGGTCGGTCTTCCGCAACCCGCCCGACGGCAGCGTGGGGAAGATGATCGAGGACTGTGGATTGAAGGGTTTTTCCGTGGGCGGCGCCTGCGTGTCCGACGTTCACGCTAACGTTATCGTGAACACGGGCGCCGCGAGCGCGGCGGATGTCATGGCGGTCATCCGCGAGGTGTATGGGAAGGTGCGTGAGAAGTATGGCGTTGAGCTCCAACCGGAAGTCAAATTCCTCGGCTTCTCGCGCCGCTAAGCCCACGTACCGCCGCGCGAAGGCCGCGGGAGGCAAGAAGGCGTCCGTCGGGCGCGCCCCGTCGGCGGCCAAGAAGGCGTCTTCCGCGAAGAGGCCCGCTGCCAAAAAGCTCGCCCCGTCCAAGAAGCCGGCCGCGGCCAAGAAGCCCGTCACAACCAAGAAACCGGCCGCGGGCGCGAAGCGCGCCCTCGCCTCCGCCCCGGGCGGGAAGACGCTCAAGGGCCCAGCCAAGCAGGCCGCGAAGCCCGCTGGCCTGAAGGCGAAGCGTCAGGGCGCTCCGGCGAAGCCTGCCCTGAAACCCACCAAGCGCATCACCGCCGCGGAGCAGGGGGGCGCCGCGCCCTCCTCGAAGGGGTCTGCGCGCACGCCTGCCTCGACCGCGCGCGCGGGCATCCTCGGCCTGCCCATCGCCCGCATCGGCATCATCGCCGTGGCCGCGCTCGTCGCGGCCGTCGTCATATGGGTCGTCGTCGCGAACTCCCCGATCTTCGCCGCGAGCGACGTGGTGGTGAACGGCAGCGAGCATGTGTCGCAGGAGATGGTCGAGCGCCTGGTCGACGTGCCGGACGGGACGACGCTCCTCAACGTGGACACCGCCGCGATTGAGGAATCGCTCATGCAGAATCCCTGGGTCGCCGGCGTCACGATCGAGCGGACGTTCCCACATACCCTCACCATCACGCCCGTCGAGCGCAAGGTCGCGGCCATCGCCTACATCACATCGGGCGACGTCGCCTGGGCGATCGGCACGGACGAGACCTGGATCGCGCCCATCTCGCTGTCGGTGACGGTCGATGCCGACGGGAACATCGTGTCCACGACAGGGGAGACCCAAGAGGAGGCCGATGCCGAGGCGTCCGGCTCCACGGAGGAGGGCACGGCGGGCGGCAGCGCGGACGCTCAGGATGGCGCCGCGGATACCCAGGCTGATGGCGCCTCCGATGATGCCGCGGCAGCGGATGGCACCTCGAGCGATGGGGATGCGGCTGCCGGGGATGCCGCCGCCGACGCGGCAGCTGGGGACGCCGCTTCCGATACCGGGGGCGCCGCCGCGACGGATGCCGATACCGCCCAAGACGGCGCCGCGAGCGACGGCAACGTGCTCACGGGCGCGCAGGCCGCGCTCGCGATCGCCCGCCGCGACAAGGCGGTCCTGTTCATCGACATACCCGCGGACGTCTCGCCCGCATCGGGTGCGGAGATCACCTCCGACGTCGTCCTCGCCGGCCTCAAGTACGCCGACGGCTTCTCAGAAGACTTCCTCGACCAGATCGAGGATCTCTCGCTCGAATCGGTCGAGGCCATCTCGGCGAACCTCACCTCCGGCATCGAGGTCTCCCTGGGGTCGCCCGAGAACATCGCCCTCAAGGAGCGCGTCGTCACCGAGCTCATCGAGCAGGTCGAGGGCATCACGTACATCAACGTGCGCGACCCGCAGAGCCCTACGTACCGCAGCGTCTAGGCGCGGCGGCGAAACGGTGTTCCGCGGCGTGCGAACGGGATGGAGCGAACGGTTGACCTCCTCGATGACCTGCGCATATCCCGCGGCCTCCACATTTCATCTGCGCAAAAGTTGACTAAACCCCCGTTTTTGTGTAAAGATATGCCGATTTACCTCGACGTTTAACGTGTACTTGAACGTTAGAGTTCCCACAAGGCAGTCCGAGTTCGGAGGACCGACATGCACGAGAGCGAGATCAGCAATTACCTTGCCGTCATCAAGGTGGTAGGCGTCGGCGGCGGCGGAACCAACGCGGTCAACCGCATGATCGAGGAAGGCATCCGCGGCGTCGAGTTCGTCGCCATCAACACCGACGCGCAGGCGCTCGCCATCTCGGACGCCGACATCAAGGTGCACATCGGCACCGACCTCACGCGCGGCCTTGGTGCCGGCGCGAATCCGGAGATCGGCCGCAAGGCCGCCGATGAGAGCCGCGACGACATCCAGGAGGCGCTCGCCGGCGCCGACATGGTCTTCATCACCGCGGGCGAGGGCGGCGGCACGGGCACCGGCGCCGCGCCGATCGTCGCCGACATCGCCATGAACGAGATCGGCGCCCTCACCGTCGCCGTCGTGACGAAGCCCTTCACCTTCGAGGGTCGCAAGCGCAAGGCCAGCGCCGAGGAGGGCATCAAGACCCTCTCCGAGTGCGTCGACACCATGATCGTCATCCCGAACGACAAGTTGCTCGACATCGCCGAGAAGAAGACCACCATGCTCGAGGCCTTCGCGACGGCCGATGGTGTGCTCTCGCAGGGCACCCAGGGCATCACCGACCTCATCACCGTGCCGGGCATCATCAACCTCGACTTCGCCGACGTGAAGACCATCATGAAGCAGGCCGGTACCGCCATGATGGGCATCGGCACCGCGTCCGGTGACAACCGCGCCGTGGACGCCGCGCAGCAGGCCATCTCGAGCCGCCTGCTCGAGAGCTCCATCGACGGCGCCACCCGCGTGCTGCTTTCCATCGCCGGCTCCAAGGACCTGGGCATCCAGGAGATCAACGACGCCGCCGACCTCGTGGCGAACGCCGTCGACCCCGAGGCAAACATCATCTTCGGTACCGTCGTGGACGAGTCGCTCGGCGACCAGGTGCGCATCACCGTCATCGCCACCGGCTTCTCCGACGCGAACGTGAACCGCCAGGACCGCCTGTTCAACGCGCCGGCGCAGAAGAGCGAGCCCGAGCCCGCGCACAGCACCTCCTCGACGCGCCGCATCGGCGACACCGAGGTGCCGAACTTCGGCAACGACCAGTTCGAGCTGCCCGACTTCCTGAAGCGCGGGAACTTCTAGGTCGCGCGCCCTCGCACGTAGAGCGACATCATGCGCCCCGGATTCCTCCGGGGCGCTTTTTCGTTCCGGGCGCAGGCGGCCGGGCATGTGCGGTGTTTATCCCATCTCGGGCACCGGCCGCGCCTCCCGGGCGGAGCGGGGTACCATGCAGGGGTGCGCCCCCGTACCCGATGCGTGCCGAGTCGTGCGGCCGGGGCTTCGGGGGCGAGAGGCGACGATGGACGAGGAGGCGGCATGGACGGGCTCGAGCGTATGGAGCGCGGTGGCGTGACGATGGTGGGCGGGCGCGCAGGGGCGGTGGCCTTCGGGTTCACCGAGCGCACGGGTGGCGTGTCCGAGCCCCCGTTCGCGTCGCTCAACCTGGGCGGCCATGTGGGCGACGACGCCTCGGCCGTCGCAGAGAACCGCCTCCGAGTGCTCGCCGCCCTCGGTGCGGGGCGCGCCGCCCCAAGCCTCCTCATGCCCAACCAGGTGCACGGCGACCATGTCGCGATCGTCCGCAGCTCGAGCGCTGCGGAGCTCGAGCGCGTGCGCGCCGAGATTTCCCGGGGCGCGGACGGCATCGTCTGCACCGCGCCCGACGTACCCGTCATGCTCTGCTTTGCCGACTGCGTGCCCGTCGTGCTCGTGGCGCCCGGCGGCTTCGCGGTCGTCCACTCGGGGTGGAAGGGCACGTACGCCCGCATCGCCGGCAAGGCCGCCCGGATGCTCGCGCACGAGGCGGGCGCATCCGTGCGGGACGTGCGCGCCTACATCGGCCCCCATATCCTGGGCGACGAATACGAGGTCTCCCCGGAGCTCATCAGCCATTTCGAGGAGCGGTTCCACGATGTGCACCCGGCGGGCCCGCGCCTGCTCGATCTGTCGCGCTGCATCGTGCAGGCGCTCACGGAGGAGGGGGTTCCCGCGGCCTCGATCGTGGACACCGGGCTTTCCACGATGCGGCTCAACGACCGCTTCTACTCCTATCGCGCGGAGGGCGGCACCTGCGGCCGACACGCCGCCGTGGCCGTGCTCTTCGACCGGGCTGCGGGCTGATCCGCCTCGGGCGGGTACTTGCGGCGACGCGCGTGAGGCGCCCGCGCGAATGGTGCGCATCGCATGACGGGGCGCGTGCGCGCGGCCTGGCCGGCTGCTCCTGCGCTACTATTGAGCTGCATGCGCGCCGGCATCGGGCGGCGCGGCCACGCTGCCGCGCACCGCGCCCGCCGGCTCGCCGACATATCTGGGAGGGTGCGAAGATGGACGAATACCTTGCTGCTATCCGCGGTCGCCGCGACGAGATCATGGCGCGCGTCGACGCGGCGCTCGAGCGCGCCGGGCGCGCCCCGGGCAGCGTCCAGGTCATGGCGGTCTCCAAGACGGTCGATGTGCCCCAGGTGCTCGCCGCCATCGAGGCGGGGTACCGGCTCTTCGGCGAGAACCGGCCTCAGGAGCTCGTGCGCAAGCTCGCCGCGCTCGGCGAGGTGGAGGGGCTGCCGGATGTCCGCTTCGATATGATCGGCAACCTGCAGACGAACAAGATCAACGCCGTGCTCGGGCGGGCCGCCCGCATCCATTCCGTGAGCTCGCTCCACCTCGCCGAGGCCATCTCGTCCCGCGCGGAGCGCCGCCTCGCCGCAGGCGAGCTCGCGAGCGCCCAGCCCGTGCTCATCGAGGTGAACATCTCGGGCGAGGCGTCCAAGTCCGGCTTCACGGCCGACGAGCTGCGCGCCGCCTTCCCGCGCTTGAGCGAACTTCATGGAATCAGGCTCCAGGGGCTTATGACCATGGCGCCCCGGGGGGATAAGAGCATCGCCCGTGCCACGTTCCGGGGGCTGCGCGAGTTGCGCGACGAGCTTGCCGCCGCCTACCCGGCATGTGACCTCTCGGAGCTCTCGTGCGGCATGAGCGAGGACTTCGAGGCGGCCATCTTGGAAGGTTCGACGCTCGTGCGCCTGGGCAGGGTAGTTTTCAACCCCGCCTTTGAGCTAGAATAGGCGAAAACGAGCAACTCATCCTGCGAACAGGCACGAATCGCAACATGCAGAGAGAGGTTGGGACACGTGGGCTTCCTAGACGACATCAAGAGCAAGCTTCCCTTCGGGCAGAACCAGGGTTCGTACGGCCATGACGCCTATGCCGGGGAAGACGGATACGACGACTACTACGGCGACGACTACCAAGACGAGTTCCAGGCCGTGGATGGCGGCGGGTACCAGGGCTACGACACCGGCCGCGCGCAGCGCGACGAGCAGCCCTCGAACGGCCTGCTCGGCCAGACGCACCGCGGCGAGGCCGAGTCTGTCGCGGTGTACACGAGGTCCGGCCAGCTCGTGGGCGACGCGGACCGCCATGCGACGACATACAACCCGCCCGCGCGCGGGCAGGAGTCCTACCGTCCCGGCGCCTACGACACGCCGTCGAGCTATGCGGCCACGCGCCGCGAGCGCGATGCGGCCGTCGCCGCGGCTCCCGCCGCCTCCTCGGTGGACGAGCGCGCGAGCTCCATCATGAACGCGACCGCCCAGCTCCCGGCGTACGTGCTGCGCCCGGAGAGCTATGACGACGTCGAGACCGTCGTGCGCCGCGTGCGCACGAAGCAGCCGGTCGCCCTCGTGTTCGTGGGCGTCCGCACCGAGATCGCCAAGCGCGTGCTCGACTTCAGCTACGGGTTCGCCTGCGGGCTCGGCGCCTCGGTCAAGGAGGTCGGCGACCGCGTCTTCATGGTGCTTCCCGCCGGCTGCGAGGTCAAGGACTCGGACGTGGCGAAGCTCCGCTCGGCGGGCTACCTCAAGTAGCGTACCGAACCGGTTCATAACGATAGGCCATCTCGGGCGCCCTCCTCGCGCCCGAAGACGACGCAAGGGGTGTTTCCCATTCCTACGCTCACGCTCAACGCGTACTCCATCGCGCAGCTCATCTCGACGCTCGTGAACTTCTATGAGATGCTCATCCTCATCTACATCCTCCTCTCGTGGTTCCCCATCCGCGAGGGGAGCCTGGTGTACGACATCGGCATGGTGCTCCAGTCGCTCTGCGAGCCGTTCCTGGGCTTCTTCCGGCGCTTCATCCCGCCCGTGGGCGGCCTCGATTTCTCGCCCGTAATTGCGGTGATTGCGTTGAATCTCGTATCCCAGCTGGTAATAGGTATAATCATGTAGAACGTGCCGGGTATGGCACAGCGCCTGCTTTGAAGGTTAAGGAGTAGTCCATATGCCCATCACACCTGAAGAGATCCAGAAGCAGCTGTTTTCCGAGGCTCGCCGCGGCTATGACCCCGGCGAGGTCGATGCGTTCCTCGAGCGCCTCGCCTCCGAGGTCGACGCCATGCTGCAGAAGATCTACGACCTCAAGAACCGCCTGACCGCGACCGAGGCTCAGCTCGCCGACGCGCAGGCCCAGCTCGAGCTCGCCGCCGCGAACCCCGCGCCCGCCGCTCCCGAGCCGGTCGCGCAGCCCGCTCCCGGCGTCTCGGCGTCCGAGCGCCAGATCTCCGCGGCGCTCATCGCCGCGCAGCAGACCGCCGACGCCATCGTGGCCGAGGCGCAGCAGAACGCCGACCACATCTGCAGCGAGGCCGACGCCAAGGCGCGCGAGGTCATCCGCCAGGCGCTCCAGGAGAAGCAGGAGGAGCTCAAGGAGATCGACCGCCTCAAGGCGTCCCGCGAGGACTTCAAGGCCGAGTACCTCAAGCTCCTGCAGCACTTCATGGACGACGCGCAGAACTCCTTCCCGCCCGAGCTCATGGCCGCCGCGACGCCCGTCGGCTCCGCGGCGAGCGCGCCCCTGTCGGCTCCCGCCGCGACGCCCGTCG
>NZ_CAPF01000021.1:0-19476 GCF_000321165.1 Enorma timonensis | reverse complement strand
CCCTCGAGGGCGCCGGGCTCGAGGCGTGGATCGTGGGCGGTTGGGTGCGCGACGCGCTCCTCGGCGCGCCGAGCCACGACGTCGACATCTGCTGCGCGGGCTCCTGGCAGGAGAACGAGGCGGCGCTCGAGGCGGCGGGCATCCGCGTGGTGGAGTCGGGCGTTCGGTTCGGCGGCATCACGGCCATCGCGGGCAGCGAGCGCATCGAGGTCACCTCGTACCGGCTGGACGGGTTCTATACGGACGGCCGGCACCCGGAGAGCGTGCAGCGGGCGCGCACCGTGGAGGAGGACCTCGCCCGCCGCGACTTCACCGTGAACGCGATGGCCTGGCATCCGGAGCGCGGGCTGCTCGACTGCTTCGACGGCGCGGGCGACCTCGCGCGCCGGCAGATCCGCGCGGTGGGGGAGCCGCGCCGGCGCTTCGAGGAGGATGCCCTGCGCATGCTCCGGGCGGTGCGCTTCGCCTGCCGGCTCGACTTCTCCATGGACCCGGCCACGGCCGAGGCGCTCGCGGCCTGCGCTCCGCTCCTCGACGCGGTCGCGCGCGAGCGCGTGGGCTGGGAGCTCGACGGCATCCTCGCCACCGGGCGCGGCGGCGACGCGCTCCTGCGCTACCCCGAGCTCATGTGCGCCGCCATTCCCGAGCTCGCCGCGTGCCGGGGCTTCGACCAGCATAGCCGCTACCACGCCTTCGACGTGTACGAGCACACCGCCCGCGTCCTCACGGTCGCCGGTGAGCTCTCGCTCTCGCGCGTGGACGGGGCGGGGCCGGACACCGCGCCGTCCCCGTCGCTCATGTGGGCGGCGCTTTTGCACGATGTGGAGAAGCCCGCGTGCTTCACCCTCGACGAGCGCGGCAACGGCCACTTCTACGGCCACCCCGAGCGCAGCGCCGAGGCCGCGCGCGCCATCATGGGCCGCCTGGCCTGCCCGGGGGCGCTCGTGCGCGACGCGTGCCTGCTCATCCGCTATCACGACCGCCCGCTCGAGGCCGAGCGCACCGACCTGCTGCGCATGATGGGGCTCCTCTCCGGGTCCGGGCTCGACACGATTCGCCTCATGAACGAGCTGCTCGACCTCAAGCGCGCGGACACCCTCGGCAAGGCGCCGTCGTGCTTCTACTATGTCGAGGACATCGAGCGGATGCGCGAGATGGTGCGCGAGCTCGTGGCGAACCGGGAGCCGTACAGCCTGTCGACGCTCGACCTGAGCGGGCGCGACCTCATCGAGGCGGGTGTCAAGCCCGGGAGGCAGGTGGGGGCGCTGCTCTCGCGCGCGCTCGATGCGGCGATTGACGGCGTGGTTCCCAACGTGCGCGCGGAGCTGCTCGCATATTTGGGGCTGTAGGCGCGCCGGGCGGCTGCGGGCGGCGGCCGGCGCTCGATGCGCCCATCCCGCCGCGGGCTTCTGCTATCATCCTTTCGGTAACACTTTTTCCTCTATTCGTAACACCGAAAGGACGATGCGGTGAGCGCAGACCAGCCGGGCACCATCACGCGCCGAAGCCTGCTTGCGGGTACCGCGGCCATCGCTGCAACCGCCGCCCTCGCGTCCGCGGGATGCGCGGGAGGCTCGGGGCAGGGGACTGCCGGCTCGAGCGGCTCTGCGGCTGCGGGCGACGTGGACCCCGCGCACCAGGTCATCGTCGCGATGAGCCCCACGAGCGAGCCCGCGGCGGGCTTCGACCCCCTCGTCTCGTGGGGGTGCGGCGAGCACATCCATGAGCCCCTCATCCAGTCCACCCTCATCACCACGGATGCCGACCTCGCCTTCCAAGGCGACCTCGCTACGTCCTGGGAGTGCTCCGAGGACGGCCTGACCTGGACGTTCTTGCTGCGCGACGACGTGGTCTTCTCGGACGGGGAGCCCCTCTCGGCCGAGGACGTCGCCTTCACGGTGAACTCCGCCGTGGCGAGCGACACGTTCGAGGCGGACCTCTCCATGGTGGACGAGGCCGTCGCGCTCGACGGCGCGACCGTCGAGCTGCACCTGAACAAGCCTTACAACGCCCTGCTCTACACGCTCGCGGTGCTCGGCATCGTGCCCGCGCACGCCTACGGCGAGGGGTACGGGGCGGCGCCCGTCGGGTCCGGCCGCTACCTGCTCGAGCGCTGGGATCGTGGCCAGCAGGCGATCTTCCGCGCGAACCCGTCGTACTACGGCGAGGCGCCGCGCATGGAGCGCGTCGTCGTCGTGTTCATGGACGAGGACGCGGCGCTCGCGGCGGTGCAGGCGGGCGAGGTCGACATCGCCTACACGTACGCGACCCATGCGCACCAGGCCTTCGACGGTTTCGAGCTCGTGAACTACGCGACGGTCGACTCGCGCGGGATCTCGCTGCCCGCCGTCCCCGCCGGCGCTACCAAAGCCGGGCAGGGCGATGTGGCTTATGCCGCCGGCAACGACGTGACCTGCGACGTCGCGGTCCGCCGCGCCATCATCATGGGGCTCGACCGCGACCGCGTGATCGAGCACGTGCTCGAGGGCTTCGGCGCGCCGGCATTTAGCGTGAGCGACGGCATGCCGTGGTCGAGCGCGGACATGGAGGTCGCCTGCGACCCTGAGGGCGCCTGCGCGCTGCTGGACGCCGCGGGCTGGGTTCCCGGCGAGGACGGCGTCCGCGCGAAGGACGGGCTGCGCGCCGCCTTCGACCTCTGGTACGCCTCGGACGATTCCGTGCGCCAGGCCATGGCCTACGAGGTGGCCGCCCAGCTCGCCCAGCTCGGCCTCGAGGTGAGCCCGCGCGGCGGCAGCTGGGATGAGATCTACCCGCATCAGTACGAAGCGCCCGTGCTCTGGGGCTGGGGCTCCAACTCGCCCGTCGAGGTTTACGCGCTCAACTACTCGACCGGCTGGGGCAACTACGCCTGCTACGAGAGCGCCGCCATCGACGGCCACCTGGACGACGCGCTCGCGCAGCAGGCCATCGAGGATTCCTATGTCCACTGGCAGCTCGCGGCCTGGGACGGCGAGGACGGCTTCGCGCCTGAGGGCGCCGCGACCTGGGCGTGGGTCGCCAACGTCGACCACCTCTATTTCAAGCGCACGGGGCTCGACGTGGCCGAGCAGAAGCCGCATCCCCATGGTCACGGCTGGTCGCTCGTGAACAACGTCGACCGCTGGAGCTGGGCATGACGCGTGCGGTCGTTCGTGCGGCGGCGCGCTTCGCCCTGCTCATGCTGGCGGTGAGCTTCCTCACGTTCTTCCTGGTGAGCGTTTCGCCCATCGACCCGGTCCAGGCGAACGTGGGACAGGCGGCCTATGCCGCGATGAGCCCGGAGCGGCGCGCGGAGCTCGCGGAGCGCTGGGATGCCGGGACGCCGCTCCTCGAGCGCTACGGCGCATGGCTCGCCGATGCGGTGCGGGGCGACCTGGGCGAGAGCCTGCGCTTCAACGCGCCGGTTGCCGAGGTGGTGGGCGAGCGGCTCGGGAACTCGGCGCTGCTGCTCGCGTCGTCCTGGCTCATCGCGGGCGCGGTGGGGCTGGCGCTCGGCGTCGCGGCCGGCGCGCGCCGGGGCGGCTGGGTTGACCGCGTCGTGTGCGCCTACTGCTACCTGCTCTCCGCAACGCCGACGTTTTGGATTGCGCTCGTCGCGCTCATGGTCTTCTCCGTGTACCTCGGATGGTTCCCGCTGGGCTTCTCGGTGCCCATCGGGGCGTCGGGCGCGGTGCCGCTTGCCGAGCGCCTCTACCACATGGTCCTGCCGGCGCTCGTGCTCTCGCTCACCGGCGTCGCCAACGTGGCGCTCCACACGCGCGAGAAGACCATCGACGTGCTGGGTAGCGAGTACGTGCGGTTCGCGCGCTCGCGCGGCGAGGGGACGGGCGAGGTCGTGCGCCGCCATGGCCTGCGCAACCTCGTGCTCCCGGCGCTCACGCTGCAATGCGCGCAGATCGGCGAGATCGTGGGCGGCTCGATCCTGGTGGAGCAGGTCTTCTCGTACCCCGGCCTCGGGCAGGCGGCGGTCACGGCGGCCCTCGGCGGGGACGCGCCCCTGCTCGTGGGCATCGCGCTCGCGACGGCGGCGCTCGTCTTCGCGGGCAACGCGCTCGCGGACGTGCTCAGCCGCTCGATCGACCCGCGGCTGCGCGGGGAGGTGCGATGAGGATGGCGGAACGGGTCCGGGATACCGGTGCGGCTTCGGGCGGGGATGCGCTGCGCATCGACGCTGCCGCGTGCGCGGCGCGGCCGCTCCTGCACGCCCCGGCGGCGGACGGCCCGCTGTCCGGGCGGCGCGCCCTCGCGACGGTGCTCGTGCTCGTCGCGGTGCTCATGGCCCTCATCGTCATCGCAGGGCGCCTGCTCGAGGGTGCGGCCACGACGGTGGATTTCGCCGCGCGCAACCTGCCGCCGTCGCTCGCGCATCCCTTCGGTACCGACTGGATGGGGCGCGACATGCTCGCGCGGACGCTCGCCGGCCTCTCGACGTCGGTCGTCGTGGGGCTCGCGGCCGCCGCGGCCTCGTCGGTCATCGCGCTCGGGCTCGCGATGGTCGCCGCCCTCGGCGGCCGCCGCGCCGATGCCGCGGTGAGCTGGCTCATCGACCTCACGATGGGCATCCCGCACCTCGTGTTGCTCATCCTCATCAGCTACGCCCTCGGCCGGGGCACGCTCGGCGTGATGGTGGGCATCTCGCTCACCCACTGGCCGAGCCTCGCCCGCGTGCTGCGCGCCGAGATCCTCCAGGTGCGCGCCCAGCCCTACATCGCCTGCTCGCGTGCGCTCGGGGCGGGGGCCGCGCGCATCGCCCTCGCGCACGTCGTGCCCCACGTGCTGCCGCAGTACCTGGTGGGGCTCGTGCTGCTCTTCCCCCATGCCGTGCTGCACGAGGCGTCGATCACCTTCCTCGGCTTCGGCCTGTCGCCCGAGCAGCCCGCGATCGGCGTGATCCTCTCCGAGGCCATGGGCTACCTCACCTCGGGCGCCTGGTGGCTCGCGGTCTTCCCCGGCGCGGCGCTCCTTGCGGTGGTGCTGCTGTTCGGCCGCGCGGGGGCGTGGCTACGCCGCATGATGTCGCCCGAGGGGGTGCAGGCATGATGGCTCGTGCTTCCGAGGCGGCTGCGCGCGACGCGGCACAAACCGGCGCTTCGCCGGCGTGCCCGCTCCTGCGCGTCGAGCACCTCTCGATCGGCTTCAAGATGTACGACCCGGCTGCCCCGTACTTCCGGGCGCGCAAGGTCGAGGTGCCCGTCATCCGCGACCTTGCGCTCACGGTGCGCGCGGGCGAGCTTCTCGCAGTGGTGGGGGCGAGCGGCTCGGGCAAGACGCTGCTCGCCGACGCCCTCCTCGGGCGCTTCGAGCCCAACGCGCGCGTGGCGGGGGACATCTGGTTCGAGGGGCGGCGCTGCGACGCTGCCGACCTCACTCGCCTGCGCGGCCGGGGCATCTCGCTCGTGCCGCAGGGAGTGGACAGCCTCGACCCGCTCATGCGCGTGGGCGAGCAGGTGGTGGGCGCCTGCGGGCGCGGCCGGGCGGGCAGGGAGCGCCGCCGGGCGCGGACGGCGCGCATGCGCGAGCTCTTCGGTGCTTACGGCCTCGCGCCCGAGGTCGAGCGGATGTACCCGCACGAGCTCTCCGGCGGCATGGCGCGGCGCGTGCTGCTCATGTGCGCGCTCATGGACGACCCGCGGCTCATCGTCGCGGACGAGCCCACGCCCGGCCTGGACATGGACCTCGCGGTGCATGCCCTCCGCGACCTGCGCGCCTTCGCGGATGCGGGCGGCGGCGTGCTGCTCATCACGCACGATCTTGAGCTCGCGCTGCGCGTCGCCGACCGCGTGGCGGTGTTTTGCGCGGGTACGGTGGTCGAGGAGACGGCGAGCGCGAACTTCGCCGCCCCCGAGCTTCTCGCGCACCCGTTCTCGCGCGCGCTCTGGCACGCCATGCCCGAGCATGATTTCGCCGCGGCGTGCGGCGGGGAGGGGGAGCGATGAGCCTCGAGGCACACGATGTCTCCTTCTCGTACGTGCCGGGGCGCACGGTGCTCGAGCGGGTGAGCCTTGCCGTGGAGCCGGGCGAGCGCGTGGCCATCGCCGCGCCGTCCGGTGCGGGCAAGTCGACGCTCTGCCGCCTGCTCGCGGGGTACCTGGAACCGCAGGCGGGCACGGTCCTCGTGGACGGGGAGCGTGTGGATGCGCACTCGGCACGTGCCCGCGCCCCGCGGCCCGTGCAGCTCATCGTCCAGCACCCGGAGCAGGCGTTCGACCCGCTCGCGCGCATGGGGCGGAGCCTCGTGGAAGGGGTGCTGCGGCCGGGGGCTCGCGGAGCGCGTGCGGGGGCGCGCTCCCGCCGGGCGGCCCTCGAGCGCGCCCGTGAGACCGGCCTCCTCGAGCGTTTCGGCATCCGCGACGCCTGGCTCGAGCGCCTCCCGCACGAGCTCTCGGGGGGCGAGCTCATGCGCTGCTGCATCGTGCGGGCGCTCCTCGCAGAGCCCCGCTACCTCATTTGCGACGAGATGACCGCCATGCTCGACGCGCTGACCCAGGCCGAGCTCTGGCGCGCGGTCGTCGCCATCGCCGACGAGCGTCGCATGGGCATCGTCCTCGTCTCGCACAGCCCCGCGCTCGTGCGGCGCCTCGCCACGCGCGTCTATCCCCTGTGAAGCCGGCGCGGGCGGACCTGCCCGAGCGCCGCGCTCCGCAGCCCGCGCCCGCGCCCGCGCGTTTCGGTTGGATGAAATCGCACGCCATCCCTGCCACCCGGCCGCGCGAGTGCTACGATAAAGACCCGTAAGTACGAAGCGCCCACGCCCGGCTGCGGCGAGGGGCCTACTACGGGAAGCGCAGGTACACAATCATGACGAAGCATATCTTCGTGACCGGCGGCGTCGTCTCGTCGCTCGGCAAGGGCATCACGGCTGCCTCGCTGGGGCGTCTCCTCAAATCGCGCGGCTACAAGGTCACCATGCAGAAGGCCGACCCGTACCTCAACGTCGACCCCGGCACCATGAGCCCGTTCCAGCACGGCGAGGTCTTCGTCACCGAGGACGGCTACGAGAGCGACCTCGACCTCGGCCACTACGAGCGCTTCATCGACGAGAACCTCACGCGCGACTCCAACTTCACCACGGGCGCCATCTACCGCTCGCTCATCACGCGCGAGCGCCGCGGCGACTTCCTCGGCGGCACCGTCCAGGTGATTCCGCACGTCACGAACGCCATCAAGGACAAGTTCCGCCGCATCGAGGAGCAGACCGGCTCGGACGTGGTCATCACCGAGCTCGGCGGCACGATCGGCGACATCGAGAGCCAGCCGTTCGTCGAGGCGATCCGCCAGTACCGCAAGGACGTCGGCGCCGAGAACGTCTGCTACATCCACGTGTCGCTCGTGCCCTACATCGCCGCGGCCCACGAGGTGAAGACGAAGCCCACGCAGCACTCGGTGAAGGAGCTCCGCAGCCTCGGCATCCAGCCCGACATCATCGTGCTGCGCAGCGACCACGAGATCGATGACGCCATCCGCCACAAGATCGCGAGCTTCTGCGACGTCGATGTGGACTGCGTCTTCACGAACGAGGACTGCGCCTCCATCTACGACGTGCCGCGCATGCTCGCCGACCAGGACTTCGACCTGCGCGTCTGCGAGCGCCTGGGGCTCGACCCGCGCGAGCGCCACATGGACGACTGGTACGGCTTCCTCGCGAAGAAGGACCACGCGAACCAGCATGCCGACGCCATCAAGGTCGCCGTGGTGGGCAAGTACACGCAGCTGCCCGACGCTTACCTGTCCGTGATCGAGGCCGTGCGCCACGCGGGCGTCTACTTCGACCGCCACGTGGACGTCCAGCTCGTGGACGGCGAGGCGCTCTCCTGGGAGGACTGCCCCGCCGTGCTGGGCGACGCCGCGGGCATCGTGGTGCCGGGCGGGTTCGGCGTCCGCGGGCTCGAGGGCAAGATCTGCGCGGCGCGCTACGCCCGCGAGCATAAGATTCCCTACCTGGGGCTCTGCCTGGGTATGCAGGTGGCCGTCTGCGAGTTCGCGCGCCACGTGGCGGGGCTCGCGGACGCGAACTCCACCGAGTTCGAGCCCGAGTGCGCCCATCCCGTGATCGACCTCATGAGCTCGCAGGAGGACGTGACCGAGAAGGGCGGCACCATGCGCCTGGGCGCCTACCCGGCCAAGCTCGCCGAGGGCACGCTCGCCCGCGAGGCGTACGGCGAGGAGCTCGTGTACGAGCGGCACCGCCATCGCTATGAGTTCAACAACGCCTTCCGCGACGACCTCGAGCGCGCTGGCCTCGTGGTCTCGGGCGTCTCGCCCGACGAGACCCTCGTCGAGATGGTCGAGCTGCCGCGTGACGTGCACCCGTGGTTCGTCGCCACGCAGGCCCACCCCGAGTTCAAGAGCCGCCCGACGCGCCCGCAGCCGCTCTTCCGCGAGTTCACGCGCGCGGCCATCGCGTTTCACGAGGGCGTCGACCGCCTGCAGGTCACGCCCAAGAACGAGGCAGACGAGTAGCATGGCCGGCAGGGGAGGGCGCACCGGGGCGGGGCGCCCCGCGCGCCGGGAGGTTGCGGTGCCGCCCTCGCCGCTCGCCGATGCGGCCGAGGAATACCTCGTGTTCCTCTCGGTCGAGCGGAACCTCTCGCCGAACACCGTCGCGAGCTACCGGCGCGACCTCCGAGCCTACCTGGCGTTCCTCGCCGAGCGGGGGGTGACCTGCCCGGAGGTCGTCACGCGGCGGGACATCGAGGACTTCACGGCCGCGCGCCGGACGGCGGGCTATGCGGACGCCTCGATCGAGCGCGCGCTCTCCGCCGTCAAGGGCTTCCATGCGTTCATGGCGCGCGAGGGCGTCACCGAGGCCAACCCCGCCTCGGTGATGCGCCTGCCCCGGAAGGAGGAGCGCCTGCCCGACCTCATCTCCATCGAGGCTGCCGCCGCCCTGCTCGACCAGCCCTTTCCCTCGACCGCGGCGGGTGCGCGCGACCGGGCCGTGCTCGAGATGCTCTACGGCTGCGGCATCCGCGTGAGCGAGCTTACGGGGCTCGACCTGCGCGACCTCTACCTGGACGACGAGTTCATCCGCGTGTTCGGCAAGGGCTCGAAGGAGCGGCTCGTGCCCATCATGGGCAGCGCCCGCCGCGCGCTCGAGGCCTACCTCGACGGTCCCCGCGCGGAGCTCGCCGCCCACAGCCGCAGCGCGTCGCGCACCTCCGCGGTGTTCCTGAACAAGAACGGCGGCCGCATATCGCGCCAGTCGATCCATGCCATCTGCGAGCGCTATGGCCGCATGGTGGGGATCGAGGGCCTGCACCCCCACACGCTCCGCCACTCGTTCGCCACGCACATGCTCGCGGGCGGGGCGGACCTGCGCGTTTTGCAGGAGATCTTGGGGCACGCGAGCATCTCCACGACGCAGATCTACACGCATCTCGACCGCACGCAGCTGCAAGAGGTGTACCTCGCCGCGCATCCGCGCGCGTAAGGCCATGCGCGGGCGGGGGTTTGTGCCCTTCGCGGGGCTCCTGGCCATTATTTCCAGTTTTGTGACGTGATTCCTGCGCAATCGAGGGTGCGATCGCCCCATAGCTGGGATACCCGAGTCCGCTACCAGGGCGGTGGGCGATCGGCACCGGGCTTCCCGCAGGATCCGCGTCACAAAACTGGAATTATTGGCCAGCGAAGCCCGCACGGGCACCCTGGCACGGGTCTCTATTGACGATACCAGGTAAAACATCGATATAACGAGCCCGTTCCGGTCGCATGCGGCGCCCGCGGGTCCCGGCGTGCCGGTCGCCGGAGGAGTTCCTCCACATTTACACCAAGCCTTCAACACATTCCCTCGGCATCCTTGCTCGCGCACCGAGGGGCTCTTTTCGCGCGCCGAACCAAGCGGCGGTGGTCGCCCGGGGGTCGCGGCACAACATCTTGTGTCGAGCTCGATTGGGCTCCCGGGGTCGCCGTGTCGCTTGGTGGTTGAATCGGTTTTGGTGGGGGAGAAAGTGGGAAAAAATGTTGCGATATATCGCGCCAGACCCTACTATTAAAGGCGTCGACACACGGGGTGGTTCCCCGTACCGAGCCCGCACCGAGCAACCGAGAGGAGGGCGCAGCAGAGATGTTGACCGGCACGTTCGAGCGCAACCTCGATGCCAAGGGTCGCCTGTCCCTGCCTGCTGCCGTCCGTTCCGAGCTCAGCGAGCATGTGTACGTGCTTGCCGCACCGGATGTCGATGCCCTGTACGTGTTCTCGAAGGACGAGTTCGAGAAGTGGGTCATGGGCCTCTTCGAAAAGCGTGGAGGCTTCAACTCCCGCAGCAGCAAGGATCAGCAGCTCATGCGCAAGGTCACCTCGAGGGCGACGCCGATGGACATCGACAGCGCCTCCCGTATCGGCCTTCCGGAGAAGCTGCGCGAGAAGGTCGGGCTCGATCGCGAGGTTACCGTGGTGGGGAACTGGAACCACCTGGAGATCTGGGATCGCGCCAAGTGGGAGGCCGTCGACGCCGAAAGCGAAGACGACGACTTCTTCTTGGACGACTAGCCTTACGGACACGACGGGATGGGGACATTGACACCTGAATATCGGCATGAACCTGTAATGCTTTCCGAAGTGCTCGACGCGCTTCAGCTGAAGAGCGGCTCGGTCGTGTGCGATTGCACGCTCGGCGGCGCCGGCCATTCCGTTCGGATGGCCCGGGAGGTCGGCGAGGACGGCCTGCTCATCGGCATCGATCAGGACGACATGGCGCTCGAGGCGGCGGCCAGGAGGCTGGACGCGGAGGCGCCGGGCGTGCCGCGCAAGCTCTTGAAGGGGAACTTCGGCGACCTGGACGAGCTCCTGTGCCGGGCCGAGGTGCCCGGCGTGGACGGCATCCTGTTCGACCTGGGCGTCTCGAGCCCGCAACTCGATATCCCTGGAAGGGGCTTCTCGTACCACGAGGACGCCCCGCTTGATATGCGGATGGATCCGGGAACAAACACCCTAAACGCAGCTGAGGTCATCAACACCTATACCGAAGCCGACCTCGCCCGGATCCTGCGCGTCTATGGTGAGGAGAAGTTCGCCACGCAGATCGCGCGCGAGATCGTGCGTCGCCGCGCGGTGGAGCCCATCCGAACCACGGGCCAGCTCGTCGACGCGATTAAGGGCGGTATCCCGGCGGCCGCGCGCCGCCATGGGCACCACCCCGCGCGCAAGACGTTCCAGGCGATCCGCATCGAGGTCAACCACGAGCTCGACGCGCTCGAGCGCGGCCTCGACGCGGCGATCCGCTGGCTGAACCCGGGAGGGCGCATCTGTGTCATCTCGTACCACTCGCTCGAGGACCGCATCGTGAAGCGCCTGTTCCAGCAGCGGAGCCAGGGTTGCACGTGCCCGCCGGACCTTCCGGTGTGCGTGTGCGGCAACGTGCCGGTACTCAAGGTCATAACCCGCAAACCGCTGGTTGCCTCCGCCGATGAGGTGGCGCGCAACCCGCGTGCGAGATCTGCCAAGACGCGCGTGGCCGAACGCCTCGACGAATAGGCCAAGCGCTCTCGGTCCGTCCCGCAACGAAGCAGAAACGAAGTTCAAACGAACTACCAACACACTCGGGATGGGAGGCATGCGCGATGGTGTACTTTGATTCCAATGCGGCGTATGCCTATGACTATCAGGCGCAGGCGTACAGCGAGCCCGTACGCCGCGAACGGCCCGAGGAGCGTCCCGCCAAGCGGCCGCGCCTCGACGTGGTGCCCGGCGCGGGGCGCGAGGCCAACCAGGCGGTAAGCCCCGTCTTCACGCACGTCGTCAAGGTATTCGCCGCGCTCGTGCTCCTCTTCGTGTCGATCGGTCTTGCCCGCGTCACCATCGCGGGGTACACTACCTCGATGCTCAACGCGAACGCGGAGCTTTCCTCCTCGCTCGAGGCGGCGCGCGACGAGAGCTCGAACCTCGAGGTCATGAACTCGGTGTACGGTGCCGACACGCGCATCCGCGACCTCGCGACCGGGGCGCTCGGCATGGTCGAGCCCGAGGACAGCATCACGCTCGACCTGAGCGACTCCGCAGATGCCGCCCAGGGCGAGGCGTCCGCCGCGAACGGCCAGGACGCCGCGCAGGGTAGCTCTGCCACTTCGAATCGATAACGACCGGGAGGCAACCTATGGCACGCGACCGGTACACCGGGGGACGCGGCCGGGACGGACGCCGTCCAAGCGGTGCTGGTTCCCGCCGGGGGACGGGCGGATACGACGGCGGCACGCGCCGGGGCGCTCCCGGGCGCGGGGGCTCCGCGCGCCGTCGCGACGCCTCGCCACATACCTGGCTCGATGACACCTCCGAGAGCGGCCTCGTCACGCGGCGCAACGTCGTGCTGGGTGCCATGGCGGGCGCGCTCGGCCTGAGCGCCCTCAAGCTCTTCGATTACCAGATCGCCAACGCCGATACGTACCGCCAGCGCGCCGATGAGCGCCGGCTCTCGAGCCAGACGCTCTTCGCGAAGCGCGGTACCATCTACGACCGCAACGGCAACGTGCTCACCTCGAGCGTCGAGTGCCAGAACGTCTACGTCAACCCGCAGCTCATCGAGGACGCCGACGAGGCGGTCGATGTCCTCGTGGAGGTGCTCGGGGTCGATGAGGCGTGGTGCCGCGAGCAGGTGACGTCCGACACCACCTTCGTCTACATCAAACGCCAGGTCGACCAGGAGGACGCCGACCGCATCGCCGAGCGCGAGCTCGCGGGCATCGAGTTCGAGCAGGCCATGAAGCGCGTGTACCCCTACGGCAGCCTCGCGTCGCAGGTGCTCGGCGTGGTGAACGTCGACAACGTGGGGCTCTCGGGCCTTGAGGTCTACTACGACGAGGACCTCATGGGCACGAACGGCTCCATCGTGCGCGAGCGCGGCCTCGACGGCTCCTACATCGCCGGCGGCGCCTACGAGAAGGTCTCCGCCCAGGACGGCACGGACCTCGTGCTCACGCTCGACGTGAACATCCAGGCGGCGGCCGAGCAGGCCATCGCGGACGCCGTGGAGCGCGCGGGCGCGGAGGCGGGCTCGATGATCGCGCTCGACCCCAGGACGGGCGAGATCCTCGCCGCGTGCTCGTCGCCCACCTACGACCCCCTCGACCTCGCGAACACGAGTTCCGCCGACATGAACCTGCGCATCGTGACCGATGCCTACGAGCCGGGATCGGTGTTCAAGACCGTCGTGTCGAGCATGGGGATCGACCTTGGCCTCGTGACGCCCGACACCACGTTCTCGGTGCCGCCCAAGGTGCTCGCCGGCGACGACTGGGTGAGCGACGTCGATAACCGCGACTACGAGATGACCATGACGCTCCGCGAGATCCTGCGCCGTTCCTCGAACACGGGCATGGTGCTCGTGGGCAACGAGATTGGGGCGGACAATTTCGCCGACTACCTCGACCGCTACGGCTTCGGCACGTCGACGGGCGTCGACTTCCCCGGCGAGGCGCTCGGCATCGTGCGCCAGCGCGACGAGTACGATGGCTCGAGCGTGCCGTCCATGTCGTTCGGCCAGGGCATCTCGCTCTCTCCCGTGTCCGTGGCGCGCGCCGTGGGGGCCATCGCCAACGGCGGCGTGGCGTGCACGCCCCACTTCCTGAAGGCGCGCCACGGCGAGGAGGTCGATTGGAGCGACGGCGAGACCCGCATCATCGAGGAGGAGACCGTCGAGGCCGTCACCTCGATGATGGTGACCGTCGTGGACGAGGGCACGGGTTCCGGCGGCGCCATCGACGGCTACGACGTCGCGGGCAAGACCGGTACCGCCGAGCGCGCCGATGCGTCGGGCGGCTACCAGACCGGCAAGTACATGGCGTCGTTCATGGCGTTCGCGCCCGCCCAGGACCCGAAGGTGCTCGTGTACGCGACGCTCGACAACACGCCGTACCTGTCGTACATGGCGTCGCCGGCGGTGAAGGAGACGATGGAGCAGGCGTTGAAGATCCTGGGCGTGCCGCGCACCCGCTGACCCATGTAAAATTACCCCAGGGGTATTTTTACATGCTGCGCTCTGAACCTCTTGTGCGTTCGCGCGGGCGCAGGCGGGGGCGGTGCGGGCCTACGGTACAATAGCCGGTTGAAGAAAGCCAACCGAGGGGAAGACATGGTAGAACTCCCGATTCACGAAATCCTTTCCGCGACCTCGGCCTCGCTTGTCTCGGGCGATGCCGAGCGCGTGTGCCGCGGGTGCGTCATCGACTCGCGCCTGGTGCGGGAGGGCTCGATCTTCGTGGCGTTCCCGGGCGAGCGCGTCGACGGCAACGACTTCGCGCGCGCCGCGATCGAGGCCGGCGCCGGGGCCGTCGCCCTCACGCGCGAGCCCGCCCCCGAGCTCGTCGCGCTCGCGGCCGAGCGCGGATGCGCCGTGCTCGCCATCGAGGACGGGGAGGAGTTCCTCCTCGCGCTCGCGCATGCCTGGCGCCGGCGTCTCGCCTGCACGGTCGTGGGCATAACGGGCTCGATCGGCAAGACCACGACGAAGGACATGGTCGCCGCGGTGCTCGGTACCACGTATCGGGTGCATGCGACGAGCGGTAACTACAACAACCTCATCGGCATGCCGCTCACAATCCTCTCTGCGCCGGCGGACACGCAGGTGCTCGTGCTCGAGATGGGCATGAACTCCCTCGGCGAGATCGAGCGGCTCTCGCGCTGCGCGGAGCCGAGCCTCGCCGTCATCACGAAGATCGGCACATCGCACATCGGCATGCTCGGCAGCCGCGAGAACATCGCGCGCGCCAAGATGGAGATCGTCCTCGGCATGCGCCCCGCCCCGGAGGGCGCCCCTGCTCCCCAGACGGGCGCCGCGCCGGCGCTCGTGCTTCCCGCCGATGATGATTTCTTCCCCTTCATGTGCGAGCGCGCCCGCGCCGAGCGCAGCGACATCTCGATCGTGCGGGCGGGCGCGTCCTCCGATTGCGCCTACCGCATGGGCGCCGCCGCGCTCGACGCCGACGGGCATCCGCACTTCACGGCGGGGCTTCCCGGGGGCGCCGCGCTCGAGGTGACGCTCTCCACGACGGGCGCGCAGTCCGTCTCCAACGCCATCCTCGCGATCGCCGTGGGCGACCTTATGGGCGTGGGCGCGCAGGACATGGCCTCCGCGCTCTCCGGGCTCGCCATCACCGGCCGCCGCCAGGAGATCCGCCGCGCCCGGAGCGGCGCGCGCGTCATCGACGACTCGTACAATGCGAGCCCCGAGTCCATGGCCGCCGCCCTCGACCTGCTCGAGCTGCTTCCCGCCACGGGCAGCCGCATCGCCGTGCTCGGCGAGATCGGCGAGCTCGGCGACGAGGCGCCGCGCCTCCATGCCCTCGTGGGCGCCTACGCCGCGGCCAAGAAGCCCGACTACCTCGTCTGCGTGGGCGCGGACGGCGCGCGCGACATGGCCGCCGCCGCCCGCCTCATGGGGCTCTCGGACGACGCCGTCCTCGAGCTTCCCGACGTGGACGCCGCCATCGAGCGCCTCGCCGGGGCGTTCCGCGCGGACGACGTGGTGCTCGTCAAGGGTTCGCGCTTCGTCGGTCTCGACCGGCTCGTCGAGGAGGTCTGCTAGATGTTCGGTAATCCGCTCTACCCCACCTACCAGGCGTTCATCGCCCTCGGCATCGCGGCGGGCATCGTGCTCGTCCTCATGCCGCTGTGGATCCGCATCCTCAAGTTCGAGGGCATCGGGCAGCAGGTGCGCGCCGACGGCCCCGAGCGGCACCTCGTGAAGCAGGGCACGCCCACCATGGGCGGCGTCGTCATCCTGCTCTCCGTCGCCATCACCTGCCTGCTCATGGGCAGGCTCACCACGGAGCTCGTGCTCGTGCTGCTCGTGACCATCGCGACGGGCGTGCTCGGCCTCATCGACGACGCCACCTCGGTGACGCACGGCCGTTCGCTCGGCCTCACCCCGCACGCGAAGATGATCGGCCTCACGCTCATCTGCGTCTCGTTCTGCCTGCTCGCGGTCAATTGGTGCGGCGTGGAGCCCGTCGTCCGCTTCCCGGGCGGCTTCACCATCGATTTGGGCGTGCTCACCACCACGGTCGACCTCGCGGGCGAGCCGTTCCGCATCCCCTGGCTCTACCTGGTGTTCACGTGGCTGCTCATCGTGGGGCTCTCGAACGCCGTGAACCTCACGGACGGCCTCGACGGCCTGGCCGGCGGCACCTCGATGATTGCCCTGCTCGTCATGGCGGCGGTCTCGTTTCTGTGCAGCGACTCCAACCTCACGGTCTTCTGCACCTCGTGCGCTGGCGCCTGCCTGGGCTTCCTGTGGTTCAACTGCTATCCCGCGAGCATCTTCATGGGCGACACCGGCTCGCTCGCCCTGGGCGCCGCGCTCGCGGCCGTCGCCGTCATGACGAACACCGAGGTCATCTCGCTCATCGTGGGCGGCCTCTTCATCATCGAGGCGCTCTCGGTCATGATCCAGGTCGTGAGCTTCAAGGCCACGGGCAAGCGCGTGTTCCTCATGGCGCCCATCCATCATCACTTCGAGAAGAAGGGCTGGGCGGAGACGAAGGTCGTCATCCGCTTCTGGATCGTCGCCGCCGCGTTCGGCGCCATCGGCCTCGCCCTCTTCTTCCAGGTAGGGTAGGGGTTTAGATGCGTGGGAACGACGGGATGCTTCCCGAGGAATTCGACCTGCTCGTGCTCGGTCTGGGCAAGACGGGCCTCGCCGTGGCGGAATGGGCCGCCGACCACCTGGGTGGGCGCGTGCGCAGCGCGTGCCTCTACGGCGGGGCGAAGGCTGCGCCCAGCGACCGGACGCGCGCCCTTGAGGAGCGCGGCGTGCGCTGCGTGCTCGGGACGGAGGAGGTCGAGGGCGCCTTCGACGTGTGCGTGGCGAGCCCCGGCATCTCCGAGTTCAGCGACTTCTTCGCGAGCGCCCGCGCGCATGCGTCCGAGATCATGGGAGAGCCCGAGTTCGCCTACCGGCTCTCGCCGGACCGTTGGATCGCGGTGACGGGCACGAACGGCAAGACCACGACGACCTCGCTTGTCGACCACATCCTCAACGCGTCCGGCATGCCCTCGCACGCGGTGGGCAACATCGGCTCCGTGCCGACCGCCGCCGTGGACGCGCGCGAGCCGGGCTCCTGGTTCGCGGCCGAGCTCTCGAGCTACCAGCTCGCGTGCTCCAGCCTGCTGCACCCCCGCGTTTCCGTGCTGCTGAACATCACGCCCGACCACCTCGCCTGGCATTGCTCGCTCGAGGCCTACGCTGCGGCCAAGCGCCGCATCTTCGCGCGGCAGGAGCCGGGCGACCTCGCCATCGTCTGCGTCGAGGACGCGGGTTCCGCTGCGGCGCTCGATGAGGCGCGCGCGACGGGCGCGGCGGTCTGCGAGCTCTCCCATGAGGACTCCTTCGCCGACTGCGCCGCCTTCGTGGCCGACGGCGTGCTCACCTGCCGCCTGCGCGGCGCCGAGATGGAGCTCGTGCGCACCGACGAGCTCTGCATCGCGGGCGCCCATAACGAGCTCAACGCCCTCGCCGCCGCCGCGGCCGCGCTCTGGGTGGGCGCGCCCCTCTCCGCGGTGCGGCGCGCGCTCACCACGTTCCAGCCGCTCGAGCACCGCATCGAGCCGGTCGCGGTGATCGACGGCGTGCGCTATGTGAACGATTCGAAGGCCACGAACACCGACGCCGTCGAGAAGGCGCTCACCGCGTTCCCGAGCGAGCCGGTGGTGCTCTTGCTGGGCGGCAGCGACAAGGGCACGCCGCTCGAGGCGTTCGCCGAGCGCGTCGCGGCATCGACCGTGCGCACCGTCATCTGCTTCGGCGACGCCCGCGCGCGCCTGCTCGCCGCGCTCGAGGACCCTGCAGGCCGCGCCGGCGTCGAGCTCATGGAAGCCGCCGACCTCGCGGCCGCCGTGAGCGCCGCGCACGGGTGCGCGCGCCCGGGCGACGTCGTGCTGCTCTCGCCGGCCTGCGCCTCGTTCGATGAGTTCTCGGGCTTCGAGGAGCGGGGCCGCCGGTTCAAGGAACTCGTGGCGGACCTCGCCGCGCGCGGGTGATCCCCATGGCGAAGCCCACGAAGCGCGCCGCCGCCGAGGCTCAGCGCGATACCGGTTCGGCCGGGGAGACGCGTTCCCGCACGGGGCGCGGCCGCACGCGCCGTGCGCCGGGCGAGCATTCCGCCCTGGGCGAGAAGCTCATCGGCACGGTGCCCGCCCGCATCATGCGCCCGCGCATCATCTTCATCGCCTGCCTTGCCGCCCTCGTCGCCTTCGGCCTGCTCATGGTCTACTCCTCCTCGAGCGTCGAGGCGCTCAGCGAGTACGGCAGCTCCACGTACTTCCTCACCGCGCAGCTGAAGAACCTCCTCGTCGCCCTCGCCGCGGCGGCGGTCGCCCTCGCCGTGAGCATGTCGGTCACGCGCTCGGCGCTCATGTGGGGCGCCTGGGCGTTCTTCACGGCTCTCCTCGCGGCCGTGCTGGTCGTGGGCGAGGAGAGCGGCGGCGCCACGCGCTGGATCGTCATCGCGGGCTTCCAGTTCCAGCCCTCCGAGCTCGAGAAGCCGGTCGTCATCCTCACCGCGGCGATGATCATGAACGAGTTCTACGGCGAGCACGCCATCGACGGCCAGGGCTTCGTCGTGCGCATGGCCATCGCCCTCGGCGTGCCGATCCTTCTGCTCATCCTTGAGCCGGACTTCGGCACCTGCATCATCATCGTGGGCACGGTGTTCCTCATGTGCGTGCTCGCGGGCATCTCGGGCAGGCTCGTCGGCAGCGCGCTGCTCATCATCGCGGTCGTGGGCATCGGCGCCATCGCCATGGAGCCGTACCGCCTCGCGCGCTTCATGACCATGCTCGACCCCTGGCAGGACGCCTACGGCGACGGCTACCAGGCGACGCTCGCCATCATGGCCTTCGCCTCGGGCGGGCTTTTCGGCCGCGGCATCGGCAACTCCACGATGAAGTACAACTACCTGCCCGAGGCGCACAACGACTACATCCTCGCCATCATCGGCGAGGAGGTGGGCTTCGTGGGCACGCTCGTGTTCTTCGCCGTCGTGGCGGGGCTCGTCTACAGCGGGTTCAAGATCGCCGAGCAGGCGCCCACGACGCAGGGGAAGATGATCGCCTACGGCTGCTCGGCCATGATCGGCCTGCAGTACCTCATCAACATCATGGGCATCGTGGGCGTCACGCCCATGACGGGCAAGCCCCTGCCCTTCATCTCCTACGGCGGCTCGGCGCTCATCGGCGCGTTCATCCTGGCGGCGCTCGTTTTGCGCGTCTCACTCGAGAGCAACCCGAAGACCGTCTACGACGCGCGGCGCGCGGGCATGCGCGTGCTCGCCGAGGACGAGGACGCCGCCGGCCTTGCCGCGAGCCCTGTCTCCCGCGGGATCGAGGGGAGCACGGCTGGCGTGCCGCACCCGCGCTCCGCGCGCCGGCACGAGGGCTTCACCGTCGTGGACGGCATGGGGGTCGTGACCCCGGATACCCGCCCCGAGCGTCGCGGCGATGCGGACGCGCGCCCGCGCCGCTCCACGCGCCCGCCGCGCACCACGTAG